>JAZRXV010000121.1:0-2358 GCA_045600405.1 Candidatus Cryptobacteroides sp. | reverse complement strand
ATTGGAACTGCTGGTTATGACAAGCACAGTGTTTACGGCCGGGCTTACATAGACGAACTGACCGTAAAGGCCCTCCAGCCTGTATGTGTTTCTTTTACCCTGCCAGACATAGTAACCATAGCCCTGGCTGTGGTCATTGGCGGGGTCCGCCAGCATTGCAGGATCCATATTTGCCGTATATGCGGATTTCGGCAGGGATTCCACCAGGTTTGAAGTCATTGTATCAACCCATTCCGCAGAGAGCAGCTGACGACCGTTCCACTTGCCGCGCTGAAGAAGGAACTGTCCCAATTTGGCCAGGTCCTCGGCGCAAAGGCGCATCCCCCATCCTCCGAAGCATATCCCTTCGTGACTGCTGTCCCACTGCATGTCGGAGATATGAAGCGGGTCGAGGAGCCTTGGCCTGATATAGTCCATCATGCTCATTCCGACCTTCTTCTGTATGATCGCCGCCAGGACATACGGTGAGAAGAAATTGTAGTAGAACTCAGTTCCCGGCATATTGGCCTGTCGTGAGGCGAAGAATTCCTCAAGCCAGCTGAATGAAGCATTGCCGGCGAAGGCAGAAAGGAGTTTCGGGGTCTCCTCCAAGCCGCAGGTCATTGTGAGAAGGTGTCTTATGGTCATGGAAGAAAGGGTGTCGGAGACATGCTCAGGCAACTTGTCCGGGAAATAATCCGTCACCTTGTCATCGACGCTGATCCTTCCCTCTTCCACTGCGAATCCGGTGGCAAGGGCAAGGACGGTTTTTGAGACCGAATAGACTTCGTAAAGGGTGTCGGGGGTAAACCCGGCAAAATATTCTTCGAAGATGACCTTCCCATTCTTCAGGACCATGATGCTGTGTGGCTGCGCCTCGTCAGGAGTCTGCACGGAGACGGCGTCCTGATAGAAAGCCTCGGCTGCCGCAGCCCATTCAGAGGATACCCTCCCACGCGGAAGGTCCACCGAGTTCCTGCATCCCGTAATAATGAGCAAGGCGAACAGTGATATAGATGCAATCTTTTTCATTTCTTGTTGACTTGTGAATTAAACAGACGGTCAGCCTCCATATAAAGGAGTTCCGTTTCCATAATATTGCGTATGCGGTTGCTGATCACCTTGCGGCCCACTTCCGACATCATTCCGTCGTGGTCTTCTGCAATGTCATATATGGTCAGCTGGTGGGCAGGGATGAAATTCTGCAGACCGCCGGCCATCTCCCGAACGATATGCGCGAAATAGGTGCGTTGCGATGCCGGAAGGTTGTCTGCAATCTTCGTCGCTTTGAAGAAATGAACTCTTCCGGTGTAAGGACGCGGCTCGAATTCTGCCATATTGCGTCCTACGCTGCGGGAGTTGTCGATAATCGTCTCCAGCATCCCGCGTCCGCGGAAATCGGCGAAGAGCGGGCTTTTTTCGTAGTATTCCCTATTGACCCGCTCAACCTGGTTGGCGATGACCAGACGGCGGTCGTAGTCGCTGTTCATTATATATGCGTCGATAAGGATGAGGTTGCCCATATCCTCACCGGCTTCCTTGAGCTGGCAGGCCATTTCGTAGGCAATCATACCCCCATAGCACCATCCGCCGAGGTTGTAAGGGCCGTGTGGCTGCCGCTTCTTCATTATTTCGATGTATTTGGCGGCAATGGCCGGGATGCCTTCCTTGATATCGTCCGTATGGAAAATATTGTATTGCTCGATGACCGAGAAAGAGCAGCTGTCCCTTATGTCGTTTGCAAGAGCATAGTAAGCTTCGCTGCCGGTACTGCCGGTATGAATGAAAACAAGGGGCGCTTTGTCTTCGTGGGATGAGTATACATAGTCCAGAGGTGCCTCGGAGGAACTTTCTTCCAGAATGCGGGCTACCCCGCGTACGGTAGGGTTCTCATATATTCTGGCTGGGGGGACATCTTTGTGGAGAGCCTTCCCTACCTCTGCGCAGAGACGCATTATCTGGATGGAATCGCCTCCGAGCTCGAAGAAACTTGAGTCGGCACCAACATATTCCAAACTGATGGAGAGCACCTTGCAGAACAATTCAGCGACCTTGGTCTCCATTTCGCCTGAAAGGGGCTGAAGGTCGGAACGGTCTTTCTGCGGCAGCGGAAGGTTCTTGCGGTCTATCTTGCCGTTGGCGTTGATGGGGAACTTGTCCAGATGGATATATCGCAGGGGAACCATGTAGCGTGGAAGCCTTTCTCCGAGGAACCTGATCATGTCCTCTGTTCCGATTGTAGTGCCGTCGGACGTGTAATAGCCGCAGAGATACTTGCTGCCGCGTCCGTTGTCCACGCCCTGGACGATAGCGCCGGTAATTCCGGGCACTCGTTTCATCACGACTTCGATTTCGCTCGGTTCGACGCGCTGCCCGTTG
>JAZRXV010000120.1:0-17809 GCA_045600405.1 Candidatus Cryptobacteroides sp. | reverse complement strand
CAGACATCATTGACAAACATCTTGATGCTGTCGCGGTAGTGCTCCACGGCATAGATGTTATATTCATTGCGGACAATGTCCCCCGTGGCGCCGTGTACATGCCCGGTAGTGTCATTAAGCGTATATCTGGTATGGAGTGTCTGATATGCGATCGAATCGAAATTCAGCTTCTCGCAAATGTCAATCTCTCCGCCATATTCGTTCTCGGCATATTTCTCGCCGTCCTGCGGCATCATCCAAAGTGCCGGCCAGGAGCCTGCGGCCTCCCCGATCCTGGCGCGGATCTCAAGCCTTCCATATCCGAAGGAATGCTTGCCACGAGTCCATAAGCCTCCTGTCAGGATAGGCGAATCGTCACCATCGACGCCGGGATTGACGATACCCTTCAGCACGAGGCATGTGTCCCTCATCTCA
This sequence comes from Candidatus Cryptobacteroides sp., assembly GCA_045600405.1. Taxonomy (GTDB): domain Bacteria; phylum Bacteroidota; class Bacteroidia; order Bacteroidales; family UBA932; genus Cryptobacteroides. Next base: position 17,395 of record JAZRXV010000120.1, on the reverse strand, counting down.
AAACATCCGTCATAGTCGGACATGTGGATCTGCCAGTGCGAAGTGCCCCTCGGAATCTTGCTCCATACTGTCCAGTCGATTTCATTTGAGTTGAATTCTTCAGACCAGGTAGGCTTCGCTTCCTTCGGTCCGGAAATGCAGCCGGCAAGCATTGCAAGCGCGACGGCGAGGATGACGGGTTTCTTCATGCTTCTGCTTTTTTGCAAAAATAGCATATTTTTGATTTCCACATCCCCGTCTTGGAGTTTTCTTTTTGTTATATTTGCAGATATATGGCAACGAAGATCAAGACACTCTGGTACTGCACTTCCTGCGGCAACGAAAGCCCCAAGTGGATGGGACGCTGCCCGTCATGCGGCGAATGGAATACGATGAAGGAGGCCCCGCAGGAGACGGCATCGGCCGGAAGCAGGTCATCTTCCGTGGCCCGCCGTTCAGGAGAAGAGAGAAAAGCAGTCCGCCTCAAAGAAATAGACTACTCCAAGGAAGCGCGCATATCCCTCGGGATGGCAGAAGTGGACCGCATCCTCGGAGGCGGCATGGTCCCGGGATCTCTTGTGCTGATAGGTGGAGAGCCCGGCATAGGCAAATCCACCCTGTCCCTCCAGATTCCGCTCGGCTGCCCGGGGCTGAAAACCTTTTATGTGACGGGTGAGGAAAGTGCCAAACAGGTCAAGATGCGCGCCGAAAGACTGGGAGGCGACGGAGAACAGTGCCTCATATTCTGCGAAACCCGCATCGAATCGGTACTGGATGAAGCAAGGGACGTCAATCCCGGCCTCATGATAGTGGATTCCGTGCAGACCATGTTCACGGACTCCGTGGACTCCACTCCGGGATCCGTATCGCAGATAAAGGAAGTCGCCGCCATGCTCCTTCGCTTCGCCAAGGAAAGCGGAGTGCCCGTCATACTCATAGGACATATCACCAAGGACGGATATATTGCCGGTCCCAAGATTCTGGAGCATATCGTTGACGTGGTCCTGCAGTTCGAAGGCGAGAACAGAGGGTCCTACAGGGTGCTCCGGAGCATCAAGAACCGATTCGGTTCCACATCGGAACTCTCGGTGTTCGAGATGACCGGAAGCGGGCTCAGGGAGGTCAGCAATCCTTCCGAACTGCTCATCCCGATGCACGAACAGGGACTCAGCGGGACGGCCATCTCCGCCATGTTGGACGGCACGAGGCCTCTCCTCTTCGAAATCCAGGCGCTGGTGTCAAGCGCAGTCTACGGCACTGCCCAACGCTCCGCCACAGGTTTCGACACACGCAGGCTGAATATGCTTCTCGCCGTACTCGTAAGGAGGGCCGGATTCCATCTGAGCGCCAAGGACGTATTCCTCAACATGGCCGGAGGACTGAAGGTGAACGACCCTGCGTGCGACCTGGCGGTCATCTGTGCCGTGCTCTCGTCCAATTTCGATTTCGCAATCCCTTCCGACGTCTGCTTTGCGGGAGAGGTGGGTCTCAGCGGTGAGATACGCCCTGTCGCACAGGCCGACAGACGCATAGGAGAAGCCGCAAGGCTTGGATTCAAGAAGATATATGTATCTTCCTTCACCAAGATGGATTTCCATCAGGAAGGCATCAAGGTCATAAAGGTGGCGGACGTCCCGGCACTCGTAAAAGCACTTTTCAAATAGCATGGAGATTTTCTGGTCGGACAATATCTGTGGCGGCACCGTGGAACTGAACGCCGAGGAGTCACTGCACTGCGTAAAGGTGCTGAGACACCGTGCAGGTGACAGCATAGACGTCATCGACGGTGCGGGGTCCCTGTACCACTGCACCCTGCTCGATGCGGACGCAAAGGCCGCAACGGCGCGCGTTGACAGTCGCGAAGAAGGATTCGGCACGCATCCTTATCATCTTACGATGGCGGTATGCCCGACGAAGAATGCCGACCGTTTCGAATGGTTCGCCGAGAAGTCGGTGGAGATGGGGGTGGATGTCATCGCCCCTGTCATCGGAGACCATTCCGAGAGGAAGGTTTTCAAGACCGACAGGATAAAAAGGCTCGTCCTCTCCGCTGTCAAGCAGTCCCTTAAAGGCACAATCCCGGATGTCCGGGAGTCCGGGAGCGTCAGGGATTTCATTGAATCGGCTGACGGCGACGCTCTCAGGCTCATATGCTACTGCTTCGAGGGTGAGCAGAAGCGCATATCAATAAAGGAAGCCCTTGAAAATATACCGGAATCACGCAGGATATGCATCCTGATCGGTCCGGAAGGCGATTTCTCTCAGGAAGAGGTGGCTCTTGCCCTCGAAAGGGGCTGGCAGCCCGTCATTCTCGGAGGCTCACGCCTGCGTACGGAAACTGCGGCCCTCGTCTCGACAGCCGCAGTATATTACCATTTCATGTAGGAGGGCCTATGGCCTGATGATCTCGACCTCCCCGCGGAGGCCGAGCTTGATGATCTGCGAGGCGCGTCCGGTGGAGCCGGAATCCATCTGCTTCGGCACGCAATAATCCACAGCGCTTATTATCTCCCCGGATATCTCGGAATACCTGGACGGCGTCGGCTCTCCAGAGATGTTTGCAGAAGTGGACACAAGCGGCCTGCGGAGCCTGCGGGTGAGCTCGCGGCAGAAATCGGCACCTTTGAGCGAGCCTTTCTGACCCTCCTCGACAATAGGTATGCGGATGCCCACGGAGCCGTCCTCCGCTATGACATTCGGAGCAAGATGCTGTGCTCCCGGATAGATAATGGTCATCGGAGCATCATTCACCTCCACAAGGTCTATCGCAATGGAAGGGATCTCCTTGACGTACAAGGCGACCATGTCGAGGTCGCAGGCAAGCAGCACGAGGGACTTGGCTCCGCTGCGGCGCTTGATGTCGAACACCTTCTGCACCGCCTTTTCATTGGTGGCATCGCAGCCTATGCCCCAGACGCTGTCGGTAGGATAGAGTATCACCCCTCCCGCCTTGAGGACTTTGACGGCCTCGTCCAATATTGCTTTCGTGTCCATACTAATACCATTTATCCTTATCGAACAGTACTCCCCTGCTCTTCCAGAAAAGGATGAGCAGCCAGCCTATCAGCATTCCGCCCAGATGTGCGAAGTGAGCCACACCGGACACCGATCCGGAAGCGCCGAAGAACAGTTCGATGGCTGCGAAAGCCACCACCATCCATTTAGCGCTGAGTGTGACCGGAGGGAAGATAAGCGTCATCCTGGACTCAGGGAAAAGCATCGCGAATCCTATCAGTATGCCATAAATCGCTCCTGAAGCACCGACGGTAGGAGTATTGAGAAGAATGCCGTAATTCTGTATTGCAGCCTGGGCCCCGAGTTCGATGCCGTTTGCATAACTTGAAGCCTGCAAGGCCTGGGTGCCTATCTGAGCGGCCGCAGCCCCCAGACCGCAGATAAGATAGAACGCAAGATATTTCTTCGGACCTATCATCCTCTCCACCACACAGCCGAACATCACCAGCGTGTACATGTTGAAAAGGATATGCCAGAACCCGCCGTGCATGAACATGTATGTCAGAGGCTGCCACCATTTGAAATAATGGGATGACGGATAGAACAGGGCGAAAGCCCGTGTCATTATGTCCGAGTTGAGCATAGTCTCGCTGATCAGAGTGGCAACGAACACTATGACATTGATGATAAGAAGATTCCTGGTGACGGTTGGTACGGTGGAGAGGAAACCTCCGCGCCCCCCGTCGTAATTATTGTAGTAATAACTCATCTGCTAAAACATTTTGTCGATATCATCCATGCTGAGGATACTGACTATCCTCTTGCCGGATGGAGTGAACTCTGCGTTCTCACTGGCAAAAAGCGTGTCAATCAGTCTTTGCGCCTCCAAAGGCGATGTCATCGGCTCGCCCCCGGATGCGCTCAGGATGGCAAATTTCTCCGCAATACGGCTCTGGAGCATCTCAGGCAGGGCTCCGCTGCCTTCTGACAATATGAGCAGAATGTCATCCACCAACTGACAAATTGCCCCTTCTTCGCATGAATACCCTTCCGGCACCCCGTTGACGACTATCGTATCGACCCCGAAAGGAGAGATGTCGAACCCGAGCTTTGCCAGAAGGTCTGCATTTTCGTCAAACACCAGCCTCTGCTGCGCCCCGACCTGCACCTGCACGGGGAAGAGCGCCGTCTGTGTGACATGTGAGGATTCCGCCAGCGCACGGAGATTGGTGTCGTAGGCTATCCTCTCCCGCGCACGGCGCACATGCACAGCCATCACCCCGGAAGCCACTGGAGTGAGGATATAGCGTCCCTGGAGAATCATGGTCTTCGTGGATGGAAGCGTACGCTCCTCGAACAGTTTGCCGTAATTCTCGTGTTTCTCCACATGGGCACTGAAATCATAGTTCGGAGTCACGGGCTCGAACGGATTGTAATCCGGATCGATGGCGGCGGCCGGAGCAGCGGCCGGTCCGTGATATTCTTCGAAACTGCGGCTCAACTGAGGGAGTTCCCCCGCCCCTTCCGTGTCGAAATCAATGCTCGCGCCGAAGGAATTCCGTCCCAGCGTCTCCTTGATGCAGGCATAGAGAATCTGGAATATGACCGAATCGTCTTCGAACTTTATCTCGGTCTTGGTCGGGTGGATATTGACATCTATCGAATGAGGATCGACCTCAAGGAATACGAAATAAGAAGGTGTCAGCCCTTCCGGCATCATCTCCTCATACGCCTTCATCACAGCCTTGTGGAGATACGCGCTCCGGAAATACCTTCCGTTGACGAAGAAATACTGGTTGCCAAGTGTCTTCCTGGCCGTATCCGGACGTCCTACGAATCCGCTTATCTTCACCACCGATGTTTCCGCGCTGATATCTACTATATCCCCTGTCACATTGCTTCCGAGCAGGTCCATGACACGGAATTTCAGAGACTTCGCCCTCTTGAGGACGAACATCTCCCGGCCGTTGTGCGTCAGTGTGAACCCGACTTCGGGACGTGTGATAGCGATGCGGGTAAACTCCTCGATGATGTGCTTGAATTCGACGTTGTCGCTTTTCAGGAACTTGCGCCGCGCAGGCGTGTTGTAGAAAAGGTTGCGTATCGCGAAATTGCTGCCTACCGGCGTAGCGACACTGGAACTTTTCACCGTCCCGAAGTCACCCACGGTGACCTGAGTACCCGTTTCATCCTGCTCGCGCCGTGTCTTGAGGGTTATCTCCGCTACCGCAGCGATACTGGCAAGGGCTTCACCACGGAAGCCGTAGGTCAGGATCTCATTCAGGTCCTCGGCACTGGCAATCTTCGAAGTGGCATGACGCTCGAAGCAAAGCACCGCGTCCGAAGGGCTCATGCCGCAACCGTTGTCGATCACCTGGATCAGGGTGCGCCCGGCATCGGAGATTATGACGGATACCTGACCCGCCCCGGCATCCACGGCATTCTCCATAAGTTCCTTGACCACGGAAGCCGGTCTCTGCACCACCTCTCCCGCTGCAATCATATTGGCGATATTCGCCGGAAGTACCTTTAGCTTTCCCACTATAGCATCGAGTAGAATTTCGCGATGAAATACAGCACCGCAAATATCAGGACGAGGGTGACGATACCTATGATGGTCTGGGTCTTGGACATATGGCCCCGGGTGCGCCTGTATGCGCCGTTGCTCATGGATCCCCGGATATAGGATCCCGGGACATAAGTATCCTTGGAGTCTCCGTCAGCTCCGGACTTCTTCGGATTCGGATCATCCCCGAAAAACTCCCTGCGCTTCTGCTCCTCCTCATCGTAATATATTGGCTTATAGTTGAACACCCTGTGCTCGTTCTCGCCGAAAAAACTGAACATTCCCATAGTGTACAAAGTTAATATTCTGTAACGATATATGAAAATCGTTTGTACACAAAGAATAAGTTAGTATATTTAAATGCAAATCTTAAAGACAACTAACCAATGAGAAAAATCACTCTGATCATCGCTGCATTTGCCATGGCTCTGGCGGCGAACGCGCAAGGGGGCCGGCAGGACTGCACCCTGTGGTACGACCATCCTGCCGGGGAATGGACTTCAGCGCTCCCTCTCGGGAACGGCCGTATCGGCGCAATGGTCTTCGGACAAATCGGAAATGAGACCATCCAGCTGAACGAAGAAAGCCTCTGGGCCGGATGCAAGGAAGATGGCAACGCGGCTTCCGCGGCAGTGATGCCGGAAATCCAGAAACTTCTGCTCGACGGCAAGATAGCCGAGGCTATGGCAATGTCCGAGAAAGAGCTTCAGGGACCATTCATGCGCATCCGCTCATACCAGACTTTCGGCGACCTCAAGCTGGATTTCGGCTATACAGGCAAGGTGAGCGGTTACAGGCGCGAGCTTGACCTTTCCACCGGCATCGTCAAGGTTGAATACAGCATCAACGGAGTGCGTTTCACCCGCGAGGCGTTCACTTCCGCCCCTGATGACCTGCTCGTCATGAAGATGACGGCGGACAAACCCGGAGCTCTCACTTTCAAGGCATCATACAACAGAGAGGAAAACGCCGTTGCGACCCCTCTTGACGGCAATACGATCAAGATCGAAGGTCAGATAGTCGATCTCCCGGACCAGTACTCATGTCCGGAAGGCCTCCACATGAAATTCGCCGGGGCAGTCAGGTGTCTCGCCAAAGGTGGCAGCACGACCACTGTCAACAACTCCATCTATGTCAAGGGTGCTGATGAGGCCATCATCCTCGTGGCGATGAACACGGACTACAATTTTGCCAAGAGCGACTTCGACCGCAGCATAGACCCGCTTGCGGACAGCAGGAAGCAGCTCGCCAAGGTAGCCGGCACAGCATACGACACGCTGAAGGAACGCTCCGTTGCGGAGCACAGCTCAATGTTCGGACGCGTGAATCTCAGTCTCGGAGATCCTTCCCGCAGTCTCATCCCTACTGACAAACGCATCCAGGATGTCCGCGGCGGATTCAGCGACCCTGCACTCAGCGCCCTGCATTTCCAGTATGGAAGATATCTGCTCATGTGCTCATCACGCCGCCCGGGCAGACTTCCTGCCAACCTCCAGGGTATATGGTGCAAGGACCTCAACGCGGCATGGAACTCAGACTTCCACACCAACATCAATATCCAGATGAACTACTGGCCGGCCGGAGTAACCAACCTCGCCGAGACTGCAGAACTCTATTCCGACTGGATTAATTCACTGCACGAGCCGGGCGCCGTGACCGCAAAGAAGACCTTCGGAGCGGAAGGATGGACAGTCAATCACGTCTCCAATCCTTTCGGCCACACCTCCATCAGCGACGGTGTAGGCTGGGGTACCCTGCCGATAGCCGGACCATGGCTGGCCCTCGACCAGTGGCAGCTGTACACCTTCACCTGCGACAAGGAGTACCTCCGCAACCATGCATATCCATCCATGAAGGGAGCAGTGGAATTCCTCCTTTCCTTCATGATCGAGGATAAGGAAGGACATCTCGTGACCGCTCCTTCCAACTCGCCTGAAAACTCATATATCCATTCCGACGGAAAGTCCTACAACCTGACCTACGGAGCCACGATGGACATAGAGATTGCAACTGAACTCTTCAACGCCACGATCCTTGCAGCCAGGACCCTCGGGACCGATGCCGATTTCGCCAAAAAGATTGAGGAGGCGAAGGCGAAACTCCCTCCTATCAGGATAGGACAGCGATACAACACTATCCGCGAATGGATAGAAGACTACGAAGAGAATGAGCCGGGACACCGGCACATGTCTCATCTGTTCGGCCTGTATCCGGGTACCATCCTCAACGAGACCGACCCTGAACTCTTCGCCGCTGCCAAGCGCACGATCGAGCGCAGACGCAAATACAATGAGGATCCCGTCACGCGCAAGGGCTCATACACAGGATGGAGCCGCGCATGGATGGTAAGCTTCTACGCACGTCTCAAGGACGGCAACGGAGCCCTTGAAAGCGTCGAGTGTCTCGACGGCGAACTGACACTGCCTAACCTCTTCAACACTCATCCGCCTTTCCAGATCGACGGCAATTTCGGAGAGTGTGCTGGCATAGCCGAGATGCTGATACAGTCCCACACCGGCATCATCGACATACTTCCGGCCCTGCCTGACAAATGGGCCGACGGCGAGTACAGCGGACTCAGGGCCCGCGGCGGATACACCGTCGACGTGAAGTGGAAAGCCGGAAAGGTCGTCAGCGCCACCATCAGGAGCGACTCGGCAAAGAAGGCCGTAGCCCGCATCAACGGGAAGGACATCAAGATCAAATTCAAGGACGGAGTCTGGAACTTCAACTCGAAGTAATCGTACCCAAGCCCGTCCCGATTTGCTAGAGAAGGAGGGATTCGACCAGGGATGCGAGGCCGGCGGCGTCGTCGGCCTCGGGGACGAGCCATTTCCCTCCGTAGATGAATCTCGGGATGGCACCTTTCCCATCCGTGGATGTGCGGCCGAACACTTCGCAGATGTCAGCCTGATAATCTGAAATCCACGGGTCCGAGAGGGCTTCCTGCAGCTTCTGCTCACCGATCAGCGAGCAGGCTTCGGAGTATGCATCTTCCGGTTCACGGGGATACCAGCCTCCGGACGGGCGGGGCTCGAAAAGCCATTCGTCAAAAACATAGAAAGCTTCGGGGTTGCTCCGCCATACAGCAAGTGCATATCTCATCAATTGGCAGGAACCTTTGAATCTGTCCTCACCTGCCGGTACATACGGGTTGCATTCTTTGCTGATGGGGACAGGGGCGGTCACGAATGCGACCTTTCCGTCCAGCAAGGCGGCCACCTCTTCCAGAAGCGGATGAATCTTCTGGCAGTGAGAGCAGCGGTAATCAAACAGGAGCGTCACGACATTCTCCGCATCATGATTCCCAATGACCGGCATCTCTTCCGGAGAAGGAAGAGGCAGCTCTTCAGGAATGAATCCACGGTCGTATGCCGTGCGGGGTGTCGTAAGAAGTTGAATGCCGGCAAGCGCTCCGGCTACAGCAATGCCGCACAGGAAGCATGTAGTCCGGCTGATGGCACGTTCGCGCGAGCGGAGCATAAGAATGACAGAAAGGATGATACCGCAGATATGCGCGGTCATACAATAGGGGCAGAAGGCCCGTATCATATTCTTCTGAAGCCATATGAACCATATCGCCGAACCGGAAATGGCCCCTGCAAGTGCCAGGATGCCCCGGTCCAGCCATTTGGAGAACTGTGGGTCATCTTTAAAACCGTGTCGGCACAAAAGGCATACGGTCAGGGCCATGTAGCAGATGACAGCGAGCCCGCTGACGGGAATGCTGCCGAAAAGAAAGGACCATCTGCTGCCTAAAACTTCGTTGCAGCCGGTCCCGGCCGAGCAGCCTATCAGGCCCCGGCCGTTCAAGGCATGCATGCAGAGTACAGCAGACAGGACAAGGACAACGGTGCTCAAGAGCACCGTTGTCCAATCTGATATCCTGTTTGCACGTAAACTCACTTTAGAATGACTTAGTAGCGGTTAGGACGTCCCGGAGTTGCCAAATTGGTAACGATACCGGTCTGAGCCGGATGGCTCTTGGCAAGAGGAGATAGCAGGGTGATGTCCATCACTTCGTACTCTGTCTCGACCATCCTGCCCCAACGGTTTTCCATCCTTGTGACTGTCCTTGTACCGTTGTAGAGGCCGGCGCGGACAGATTCACCGTCCTTGCCTGATCCTATATTGAAGGTCTCACCGATACGGAGGCCGTCCTTCTTGTAGATGACTATGTCGCGTGCTCCTGCAGGAGCGTCCTCAAACAGCCTGGCCGTAGTCTGGATGGAGAAGTCCATCTGATTGTCGTCCGAGTCCGCTCCGTCAGGGAAGCGTCCTGCACTGAGCTGGCCGTTATTAGGTGAAGGAGCACGGCTGCCGACCTTGCCGTTTCCGGACTCGGCATGGTATCCTTCTGCAAGCCATGGATCGACGACAACACCATAGTTGACGGCATCTACGATATTACCCTTGCTGTCACGCAGGGTGATGTTGCCACGGTCACGATGGAGCTGAGGACCGCCGTAGTACTGGTCAGGAGTGACATCTCCCTGATAGCCGACGCCTTCAGCCTTGGCATCAAAGACCACATCGTCGATAGGATGGGCTTTTGACAGAGGCTTGTCAAGCTTGATTGCATTGTAAAGCGCGACCACCGGCTCGTTTGAAGAATGGTCAAACTTGGTAGCCGGCTCAAAACTGATGCCTGTTCCGCGTGTGCTGAAAGGAATGTTGCGGGAGTGGAAATACTTGAGCGGCTCTTCAAGCTCTACGCCTGTGCCGGCGTCAGCATTAGGATCAAACATGTCCCAGCATGGATGGAACTTGCTTGGAGTGCCTACAAATTTGACGGTGACAATCTCGATGCCGTGGCCCTCGCTGTCAATGTCAAGGCGGATCCTGGCACCTGGATATATGCCATCCACAGACTGGACCTTGATATTGGTGTCACCAGGCTTCGCGTCGGCCGAAAGCCATGACTGATTGCCCTGGGAACCGACTTCCGTGATGGTCACGACCTCATATTTCACGACATCGTTGGTGGTTGGAGGATATGTGGTACCATATCCTATAGCCATCTTGTCACCTGGCTTGAACCCTGACACGAGCTGGACAGGGATATTGGTGGAGCCTGCAGGGATGGTGATCACCGGGCCATCAGGAAGAGGCTGCCAGACTGTCGTCGTGCCGGCCGGTATGCCATGAGGGAATGCTTCTCCGCCCGGGGTTACAGGATATTCTGCAGGACGTGTGATTCCTGCGACTTTCCTGCTCTCCGAGCCTATAAGGATTTCGTCACCTTCTGAGATGCCTTCGACTGAACGCACGTAGATGACATCGTCACCTGCCGCTGCGTCCACTGACAGTCCGGATGTGGAGAGCCCGAGCAGATAGAATTCACCTGGTGCGAGCTTGGTGCCGGCCGGAATGTTGATTGCCGACACGACAGGCATGTGTATCGAGTGGGACTTGATGTTCCACCTTGAGATATCCACCTTCTTCGTACCGGCATTGTAGAGCTCTATGAATGCGTCGGAACCGTTGGTCCGGAATTCGTTGATCTTTATCGGCGCAACATTGCGGACCTTCTCAACGGCAGTTTCGCAGCGCTTGCCCGTCTTGTCGGTCCAGCTTGCCTTCGCCACAAGGTCACCGTTGAAGAGCTTCTTGGAGGAGATTACATCGAATGCCGCGACGACTGTCTGGCCGGGCTCGACGGTATAGCCGATCTTGCGGCTGGACTCTTTGGTGCCGGAGACAAATGCTTTCCATCCCTTAGGAGTGACGATGCTGAGTTCAAGGTCGGTCAGGGGCGCCCCGGTCGTATTGACGAACACAACTGAAGTGCTGCGGGTTGTCTTCGGAGTGAAGGTCTGGAGACCGTTGGGATATCCCACCTTGTCGCTGGCGGAGATGGCAAGACGCTGGACGTCATAACCTGCCGCGACAACATTGGCCTGAACGGCCTGGTTGGTCTCGACGCTAGGGAAAGTGCCGGCCTTGGTCATGGCTCCTTCATAGAAAGTACCTGCTGACCAGTAAGAGTTGTCACCGCCGTTTCCAAGAAGGATGGCGCCCTGCTTGCGCATAGGGTCATAACTGCTGCGGGGATTTTTGACGCGGCAGCCGTCGTAGAGGATCTCAAGCTCTCCCTGACGGGCATCGCCGCTCATGGACCTCCAGTGGTGAGGCTCTCCGTCAGCCATGGCAGTGATGAATCGTGCTGTCTGGCTCTTGAGGGTAGGACAGTATTTGTCGTTGGGGTCTTCATTGACACATCCCACCAGGTTGTTTTCCTGGTCGGTCATCACCCACGGACCCTGCCCGTGGCCGTAATACCAGCCGCGTGAAACGCCGTAGTATGTGGTCTCCATGGTGCCGTCGCCGTCGTCACGGCTGTCGGTCTCGGCATTGCCGTAGTCGAAGCAGCAGCCGTCGTTGAAATGCTGGCCGTTGAACACCCAGTACTGGCCTTCTGCAAGATCATCGACAGCAGTGCCCTTGGTGTCGTTCTGCCGCATGCCCATGCCCTGGTTGATGAAAAGTCCGTAGACCTTGTGGCCCATCAGGGTGACAGGGGCCCAGTCGGCAACGGGGACATTGTTGAATCCGCCCTGGGCGTTTCCGCTGAATCCGCCGCGAGGAGCCTGGTGAAGGTCATTGCCATTGCCGGACTGGTCATAGATGACCGTGATCCAGCAATAGGTGTCCTTGCAGAATTCATCCTGCGCGCTTGCGTCCGCATATCCGCCCGGATCGTTGGCCGAAGGCTGCACCACGCCTATGTCAAGAGTCTTCTTGTCTGACTGGCGCATTACCTGATAGAGGGGACCGTTGTAGTCCTTGGAGAGCGCTCTGGTGGTTGAATGTGCTGCTGTGCACGGAGTGCCGCCCGCGGCATAGACATCGCAGGGACCCTCCGGACGGTTCTGGACGTTGCCTCCCTCTCCTGCAACGGCCAATGACGTTATGATCGTTGCCGGGAGGGCTACCGAAGCAGCCAGAATGGTGATAAATGAGGATTTCTTCATATTGGAAGGTTATTAATAGATCCAGTTTACACAAATATAACAATAAAAAAATTCGGCTAGTCAAAATTAGTGGTTGGAAAATGTGTCTTGATAGTTGGCTTCCCAAAACTTCATTTGAACTTGGATGCAATATCCATCCTCTCATGTAAGATTCTTATTATCTCTATGTTGCCATTTTCAACCAACCGATAAAAGACCAGATGCTTATGACAACTTCTGCGATAAAGACCGGGGTGAATCTCAACGTACTCTTTGTCGAGATAGCATGGTCTTTTTGCGATTGCCGCAAATGTTTCCATAAGTGATGAATAGTACTCATCAGCCTTCTTCTCCGACCAAGTCTTGAGTGTGTAGTCCCATATCGCATCCAAATCCTGAACGGCTTTCTTGGTGAGATGGTACTTAGCCATTGGCGTGTGCGGCTTTGAGTTCCTTGAGATGTTTTACTGGATCGAAATCCTCATATCTTCCGCTTTCTTCGCCCTCGCGTATTGCTGCAGAAAGTTCACGGACTCGTTTCTCATTCTCTTCAAGCAAACGAAGCCCCGCACGAATAACCTCGCTGGCGTTATTGTAGCGCCCCGTCTCAATAGTTGCTGCGATAAAATTCTCAAAATAAGAGCCCAGTGCGACTGATGTAGTTTTCATAATTATCTGTTCATTTTTTCAAAGTTACCAATATTTGGTAATAATGCAAAATAGTTAAGCATACATGATATGAAATCCAACCAGATAGATATAAAACCAGAAAATCCATCACCGGGGAAGGCAATGGATTTTGATTGTCGATGGAGTAGCGGGAGTGGGTCACGATCCCACGACCTCCGGATTATGAATCCGACGCTCTAACCAGCTGAGCTACCCCGCCATCATTTTGGGAATGCAAAGTTAAGGCAATTTTCTTAAATCGCAACAGAATGAAGATTATTTATTAGATTTGTATGTATCCATTCCAATTTATGATGAAACGAACCTTTCTTATCACTGTTATCTCCCTGGCAGCATACTTAGTATCCGCCCAGAACAAGCCATTCATGGACGACCTTGCATATTATATTGAGAATCCAGCCGTTTTCGGTGTGGGACAGACAGAAGGGCGTGCATACCACATCCCTTCCACAGGTATCTGCCTCAACGGCAACTGGAAATTCTTCTATGGAGAGAATCCGTCTGAGATTCCCGCAGGGTTCTTCAATACGGGTTTCAATGACAGGAAATGGTCCGATATCGAAGTCCCTTCCAACTGGGAGATGCAGGGATTCGGGCAGCCGCTGTTCCGCAATACTCCTGCTCCGTTCCGCACGTACAGGAAGCAGGAAGATGTGTCCCGCATGGGTTATGTACCCCCGCACATCCCTATGGACATCAATCCTACTGGCGCATACCGCACCTCCTTCACCGTACCTTCTTCATGGAAAGGACAGGAAGTGTTCCTCCGCTTCGAGAAAGTGGCTTCCGCAAGTTTCGTATGGGTCAACGGAAAGCAGGTCGGCTACAACGAGGGGGCTCAGGAGCCTTCCGAGTATGACATCACGGAATATGTCAAGCCGGGAAAGAATACCCTTGCAGTGCTGGTACTGAAATATTCTGACGGATACTATCTGGAAAGTCAGGATTACTGGCGTCTCGCCGGGATATTCGATGACGTCAACGTGTATTCCACCGGACCTGTCAGGATATGGGACTGGCAGGTGCAGACTGATTTCGATGATACTTTCACCGACTCCGAGTTGAAAATAGATGCCGATGTGAAGGCATACGGCGCATCTGCAGACGGGTACTCGATTTCCGCAAACGTTCTTAAATCGGGGAAAAAGGTGGCGTCGATGAAGTCCGCGCTGGATATCCAAGGGAACGGATCAGGCCGGGCATCCCTGACATCGAAAGTTACCGCTCCGGCAAAATGGACTGCCGAGACCCCTGAACTTTACGACATGGTGCTGGAACTCTCCGACCCTTCAGGAAAAGTGGTGGACAAGGTGGAGAAGAAGATCGGCTTCAAGAAGACCGAGATAGTGGACGGAGTATTCTACTTGAATGGGAAACCGCTGAAACTCAACGGAATTTGCTCCCACATGCAGCATCCGGAATACGGACACATGATGGACGAAGCCACCATACGCAAGGATATGGAGATACTGAAGCAATTCAATTTCAACGCCGTACGCACCTCCCATTATCCTCCCGTCAACAAGTATCTCGAACTTGCCGACGAGTATGGCCTTTACATAATTGATGAAACAGGTGACGAATCCCACGCAACGGAATTCGTCTCATCCCTTCCTGACTGGGCCCCTATGTACAGGGAAAGAGCCAGCCAGATGGTCCTGCGTGACCGCAACCATGCCTGCGTGCTGTTCTGGAGCGCCGGCAACGAGAGCGGAGAAGGTCCGAACATCGCAGAAGTGGTCAAAGAAGGCAAGAGGCTTGACCCGACCCGGTTCTGGATGTACGGGGGCAATGCTTCAAAGCATTACGCCGAGGATATTGTCGGTCCGCGCTATCCGACACCTCTGGACCATGAGCTTGGGTTCGGATTGAATCCGGAGGACAAGAGACCATCATTCATGGATGAATACGTCTCCGTGGCAGGTAACGGCGGCGGAGCATTCGATGACTACTGGAGGGAGATAGACAGCCATCCTTCCCATCTGGGAGGAGCCATCTGGGATTTCGTGAGCACGGGACTGAAGGAGACCGCCAGGGAACTTGAAGACAAATCTCCGAATGCCGTCATGACGGACATCATGGGAAGGGCCAAACTGGTGAAGGGACCTTCCGGACTCGCCATAGACCTTGACAAGCAGGACCAGTGGGTGCAGGTCTATCGTGAAGACTGCCTGGAGATAGATGGGGATGCCCTTACCCTTACTCTTGATGTTCTTCCACGTGAATACTGCTCTGACGGAGGATATTTCATCACCAAGGGAAGCAATCAGTTCGGCATACGCCAATTTGGGGAAAAGGAACTGGAATTCTACCTTGACAACGGCAGTCGGCAGTCATTGAAGGTCAGTCTGCCTGCCGGCTGGGAAGGCAAGTGGCACAATCTCACCGGAGTTTATGACGGCAGCAGCATGCTTCTCTTCATTGACGGCGTGCAGTCAGGCAGCCTCAACGCCTCCGGACCTATACGCAACCTGCCTCTGTCAGTATGCATAGGGCGCGACGAGGAGCGCCACGGTCAGGAGACGGTGGAATGCATCTGCGATGCGCTGATAGACAATGTAGGCATATTCGCAGAGGCAGTCCTTCCATCAGAAGGATTCAATCCGGACAAGGCTGCGCTGTGGCTGGATTTCGAGGGGGAGAAAGCCGGAGGGCAATTCTTCACCTACGGTATCGGGGCGCGAACATACGGTGCTATCTGGCCGGACAGGGTACCGCAGCCGGAGATGTATCAGATGAAAAAGAGCGCCCAGCCTCTGAAATTCAGGATGCTCGATGCCGGACAGGGACTGCTGGAGATCCGCAACCGCAACGCTTACACCAACGCATCACAATACAGGACAACATGGACCGTGACAGCGGATGGAGACATAGTTTCCTCCGGAGAATTGGACCTCGACATCGCCCCGTTGGAGACAGGACTTGTCAGGATACCGTACAAGAAGCCTTCCGTCACCCCGGGAAAAGAGTACCGCATCACGGTCAGCTCTGTCCTGAGCAAGGATGAAATATGGGCCGGAGCAGGCCATGAAGTCGCATGGGAACAGTTTGACCTTACGGATTGGAACATTCCGGCGGAGCTGACAAGGAACGTTTCCGGTGATACGGTCCTTGAAGAGACGGTGGACATGTATGTCGTATCAGGTCCGGGATTCAAATATTCGTTTGACAGGAGAAACGGAGCCCTGGTTTCAATGGTGGCGGACGGTGTGGAGATGATAGCGTCTCCGCTGAAAGTCAACCTCTGGAGGGCGCCGCTTGCAAATGAAGCCGACGGTTGGTCCTCCGGCAGCGTGAACGGGGAGTCTTATGCCGACAGATACCGCGGCTACGGGACAATCGGCGCCGGTTCCATGATAGCGAGGGAATACTATCAGGCCGGTCTGGACAACCCGCTGCACGTACCTGTGGAGGTCCGGGCACGGAAGGCCGCGCACAGCGTATTCCTGGACGTAAGGGAACTTGTGATGATAGGTGTATCATCTTCCCGGAAGGCCGCTGACTTGAAGGAATATGTCAGGACTGGAAGTCGTGCCGCATACGAAAACATAAGCACCTACCGCATCGATGCCGATGGTCTCATAACCCTGCACCAGGTGCTGAATCCTCAAGGGGACATGCCGTTCTGGATGCCGCGCATCGGTCTCGCGCTCGAAATCGGAGGTGATTATGACAATGTGAAATGGTACGGACGCGGGCCTCAGGCTTCCTACCCCGACAGGAAAAGCGGATACCGCATGGGAATATACGGTTCCGATGTGGATGCGATGTACGAACCGTATCTGTTCCCTGAGGATTACGGCCTGAGAATGGATTGCAGATGGGTGGAGTTCACGTCCGATTCCGGCAAGGGACTGCGCTTCGCAATGGACACACCTTTTGCCTTCAACGCCTATCCTTTCACTACCGACAACCTTACGAAATCCGTCTATCAGTACCAGCTGAAGAAATCGGGCAATGTGACAGTGAACCTGAGCTATGCCGAATCAGGGGTCGGCGATACATCCCTGGGGATCCTGCGCGGATACCGCGCTCCGGTCACGCTTTACGAAAGAACAGTATATATCAGCACGGTGAAATAAAAAAAAGCATCGCTTGAAGCGATGCCTTTTGGTTGAGATAGAAGGACTCGAACCCTCACTGACAGAGCCAGAATCTGTAGTGCTACCATTACACCATATCTCAATATCGGCTTTGGGACTGCAAATGTACAACACTTTGCGAAAAATGCAAAATTATTTTTTGCAAATCA
>JAZRXV010000119.1:0-9049 GCA_045600405.1 Candidatus Cryptobacteroides sp. | reverse complement strand
AGAAGCAGACAAAGCCCCTTTCGGGAAATGCTTCTTCAGGCCACTGTCCTGTTGATATTCAGGTCGGAAAGGCTATTTGTACTCCAGCCTGAAGCTAGGTGCCTCAGGGGTAGGGAAGTCTGCCGGGACCGGCTGCTTGACTTTGCCTGTGGCTGCCCATTCAGTGCCTCTGAGAAGCAGGGTCTGGAATCCGACACACTGCATAGCCGGGTTGTCCTCAAGGGTAGGACCGCAGTGGCCGATCATGATGTGGAAGATGCGGGCCTTGCCATAGTCCACTGTGAAGACGAGAGGCTCCTCGCGTCCTGAACCGCCGGTAGTGCTGTCAGATTTGCCTGTGTAGAGCAGGTCCTTGATGTTTGCAGGGCCGCGCATGCTGTCGTAAAGTTCATCCCTGCCATGCTTCCAGTTGTCCGGAAGACCGGCGGTGACAGGATGCTTTGCGTTTCTG
This sequence comes from Candidatus Cryptobacteroides sp., assembly GCA_045600405.1. Taxonomy (GTDB): domain Bacteria; phylum Bacteroidota; class Bacteroidia; order Bacteroidales; family UBA932; genus Cryptobacteroides. The sequence continues at coordinate 8,598 of JAZRXV010000119.1, read as the reverse complement.
CAGTGCATGTTGTATTCGCGCTGCTGTCCGTGGTTTCCTCCCGGACCTTCGGTATCGTAGTCGCGGACAAGTTCGTCGTTTACGAGGTAGCAGTATGGGCCTGATTTCTTGTTGCGACCGCCCCATCCGCCGAGGGCGATGATCTTGTTGAACTCTTCCCAGTCCGTGAATGCGTTGTCGGCAGCGTGATAAACGACCACTCCGCCGCCATTGTTCACGAATTCAAGGAATGCCTCGTTTGTCTCCTCGCACCAGTCGTCTCCGTTGTAGTCCAACAGTACGACGTCATAATCCTTGAATGAAGGCTTGAAAGTGCTCATGTCACCTCCGGCTGCCGGAGTCAGGGCTATATCGGCAGAGAACAGTCCTGAATTGTTGAGAATCTGCTGTAAGGCAAGGTGGCTTACAGGCCAGTTGTGGTTGTTCTGCCCGGAGACGATAAGAACGCTTGTGGTCTTGCCGCTGCATCCGATAAGTGTTGCTGCCGCTATTGCGAGCAATGCCAATTTTTTGATTTTCATTTCTACAATATGTTTTATAATAGTATGCTTATTCCTATGCCGATAAGTACAAGCCCCCCGGATACCTCTGCCCAGTGACCCAGTCTGCTGCCTATGGCCTTGCCTCCGAAGATTCCGGCAATGACCGACATGGCCGTCACGGCGAAGACTGCCAGCAGCAGAGGCATGAATCCGTCCCACTGCACCTTTGCCATGGACTGGGACACTCCGACTGCAAGCGCATCTATGCTGGTCGCTATGCCTCCGAGTATGATATTCCGCCACCCGTTCAGGTCCCGCGTTTCGCATAATCCGGACCGTAGAGCCTTGATGCCTTCGATAAACATGCTTCCTCCGACATATAGGAGGAGCAGGAATCCGATAATATGGGAAATCTTGTCAACCAGTCCGACGAAAAGGTGGCCGAATGCCCATCCGGCGGCAAGCAGCCCGCTCTGGATGACCGCAAATGCAAAGGCGACGCGGAATACACTAGCCCAGCGTATATGCTTGAGGGTGACGCTGGAACATATGGAGACGGCGAAACAATCAGCACAGAGGGAGACGGCCATAAGGAATGCTTGTACGATACCCATGGTCTCAAGGTTTGAATTCTGTCCTGTTCACGATGGAACGTCCGAGGGTGAGGGCATCCGCATATTCGAGGTCATCTCCGAATCCTAGTCCCCGAGCCAGGGTGGATACCTTGCATCCGAGTCCCTCTATCTGCCGGTAGATGTAAAAGGAAGTAGTCTCGCCTTCGACATCCCCGGACAGGGCAAGGATGACTTCACAAGGCTCCAGCGAAGCTTTCAGACGCTCCACCAGCTGCTTTATCGTGAGGTCAGAGGGGCCTATGCCGTTGATAGGGGAGATGATGCCTCCCAGCACATGATAAACCCCTCTGTACTGGCCGGTCGCCTCTATGCTCATGACGTCACGGATGCTCTCTACTACGCATATTGTGCTGTGGTCACGTGTCCTGTCGGCACAGATCGAGCATGTGCCGCTGTCGGAAATCATCATGCAGGTACTGCAATATCTTATGTCATCCGCCAGCCGGTCAATGGCTGAAGCGAAATGGTGTATGTTCTCCGAAGGCTGTTTAAGAAGATGCAGCGCGAGCCGGAGCGCGCTCCTCGACCCCACACCGGGGAGGGAACTGATGGCTTCGACCGCTTCCTGAAGGATTTGCGATGGATATTTCTCGTTGCTGATCATCCAAATGCAAAAATAACAAAAGTAGTCGGATTTATCTATGTGTATGAGCGTGTTTTACAAAATAGTTTCTATATTTGCTGGCTGGCTTCTCCGTGTGGCCGGCTACCTCCCGTCAGTCTATTAAATCTGGAAGCGGTATGATGAAAGTTTTCTACAGACGCGGTTCCGAAATATGCTTCGGCCAGTCTCAAGCGGAGTTTGCTGCTATCGGCAAAGAAAATGTGCTCTGGATAGACCTCCAGGACCCTACTGGAGTGGAAAAAAGGGCAGTCGAGTCGTTTCTCGGTACCGAGATTCAAAGTCGTGCGCAGGCAGAAGAGATTGAAAGTTCCTCCCGTTTCTACGAGGAGGGGAACGCTATTTTCGCCAATACCAATTTCGCATCTCCTGCGGATGACGAGATAACGATGGAACCGGTGTCTTTCACCCTGGTCGACGGTGTGCTCGCCACTTTGCGCGAGGTACCGATCAGATCCTTCAATATCCTCCAGATGAAACTCCAGGCACGCCCGGAGCTGTTCAAGGATGGATTCTCCATCTTCGTTGAGATAATGGACAAGCGTGTCGACCTGGATGCCGACATGGTGGAGCTTATTTCCAAGGATGTTGCCCAGTTCAGCAAAAGGATCAACCAGCAGGAGGATATCAACGAGGAATTCCTTCTGGATATCAATCAGTTGCAGGAGAACGCCATGTTCCTCAGGGAGAATGTCGTGGACAAGCAGCGCCTGCTGTCAAACCTTATCAAGAGCAAACGCTGCCCGAAGGACCCTGAACTCAGGGAGGACCTTAATATCATCATTCAGGATATAGCCTCACTCATCAACCATATCAATTTCACATTCGAGAGGCTGGAGTATCTTCAGGATACGGTCGTGGGTATCATCAATCTTGACCAGAACAGGATCATGAAGATATTCACCCTTGTGTCCGTGCTGCTTATGCCTGCCACCCTGGTGGCGAGCTTCTATGGCATGAACGTGGCCCTTCCGTTCGCCGGGAAAGCCTGGGCCTGGATAGGCATAGTGGCTTTGATGGTAATGATGGTTTTCGCCATCTTTGCCATCTTTAAACATAAAAAAATGCTTTAACCATATGATTTTTAGAACGTTTGCTAAAACTATCGCCGTGTTGGCCCTTGGCCTTGCGGCTTGCTCCGGCATGTCTGCCGCACCGAAAACTGATCCAGATTGGCAGAACCCTGCAGTCAACCAGCGTAACCGCCTTCCTATGGCGACTACGGTCACCACTGATGCTCCGCGCATATCCCTTGAGGGAATCTGGAACTTCAAGTGGTACGAGACTCCGGATGGCCGCAGCCTTGACTTCTTCAAGCCCGGCCTGGATGATTCCGGCTGGGACAAGATGCCTGTGCCGGGCATGTGGGAACTCAATGGTTTCGGAGATCCCTGCTATTTGAACATTGGTTATGTGTGGCGTCCGTTCTATGAGAACAACCCGCCGTACGTGCCGACCGAGCGCAACCATGTCGGACAGTACCGCAGGACTTTTGACATGCCGGCCGACTGGGTCGGAAAGGATGTCGTGCTCACTATCGGGTCCGTCACTTCCAACGTGCGTGTCTGGGTGAACGGCAAGGAGGTCGGATACAGCGAGGACAGCAAGCTTCAGGCGGACTTCGACCTGACCAAATATGTCAAACCGGGCGAGAATCTCATCGCATTCGAAGTCTTCCGCTGGTGCGACGGATCCTATATGGAAGACCAGGATTTCTGGCGTTTCTGCGGTATTGCACGTGAGACTTATCTCACCGCTTATCCAAAGGCCCGTATTTCCGATATCCGCATCAAGGCTGAAGCGGACGGCTCCTACAGCATTGAATCCAGACTCACAAAGGGTGTCCGGTCCGTCAGGTACCTGATGTCAGGACCCGGTATGGAAGAAGTCGAAGTCCCGGCATCTGGCAGGATTGAAAATGTGAATGCCTGGTCAGCCGAGACCCCGTCACTTTATCATCTCAAGGCAGTCGTGTCCGATGCAAAGTCCGTGACTGAAACTGTGGAGACGGACTTCGGATTCCGTACTGTTGTCATTGAGGACGGGCTCCTCAAGGTCAACGGCAAGGCCATCCTCATCAAGGGCGCCGACCGTCATGAGGTCTCCGACCTCGGAGGCTATGTGGTCTCTGTGGACGAGATGGTACGGGACATAAGGATAATGAAGGAACTCAATATCAACGCCGTGCGTACCAGCCATTATCCTAACGATCCCCGCTGGCTGTCCCTGTGCGACTATTATGGACTTTATGTCATAGATGAAGCCAACAACGAGTCCCACGGCATGGGCTATGGCGAGGAGACCCTTGCGAAGAATCCGCTTTACGCCGAAACCCATATGCAGCGTGTTCAGCGCATGGTCCAGCGTGACTTCAACCATCCTTCCGTCATCATATGGAGTCTCGGCAACGAGGCCGGCAACGGTCCTAACTTCGAGGCTGCCTATGATTGGGTGAAGGCTGAGGATGCTTCCCGTCCGGTACATTATGAGCGTGCCGTCGGAGCGCGCAATACCGATATCGCTTGTCCTATGTATGCAGGCTATAAGGAAATGGAAAGATATGCCCTGAGCAATCCGACCAAGCCTTTCATACAGTGCGAATACGCTCATGCAATGGGCAACTCGGAGGGTGGTCTGAAGGAATACTGGGATCTTTACCGCAAATATGAGCATCTGCAGGGCGGATTCATATGGGACTTCGTGGACCAGGCCATCAAGTGGCCTTCCGCAAAGTCAACCACAGGATATATCTATGCTTTCGGCGGGGATTTCAACGATTTCGACCCTTCCGACAACTCCTTCAACTGTAACGGAATAATTGCCGCAGACCGCAGCTATCACCCTCATGCATATGAGGTGCAGCACCAGTACCGCTCAATCCTTACTTCGGCCACCCCGGAGGAGGCCATGTCAGGCAAGGTGAACGTTTACAACGAAAATTTCTTCATCTGCCTCGGCAGATACATGATGAAGTGGGAGGTAATCAATGACGGACGCCCAGTCCTTGCCGGATGCGTGGACCATATCAAGGTGCATGCCCAGGAGACAGGGGCCCTCCAGCTTTTCAAGGAAGGTGCCCTTGACGGCTTCGAGGGAGACCTTTACCTCAATGTCCGCTACTATCTCAAGCAGCCTTACGGAATACTTCCTGCCGGCTCCGAGGTAGCTCACGATCAGATCATCATACGCGATGCCGCAAATGAGATCAAGCCTGTAAAACTCCATCCTTCAAGCAAGGTGACCTTCGCACTTGATGACAAGACGGGCGCTCTCAAATCATATGTCGTCAACGGCAGGGAACTTATCCGCGAGCCTCTCATGCCATGCTTCGGCCGTGCCATCACCGAGAATGACTGCGGTGCCGGATTCCATAATAAGATGGGAGCATGGCTTTATCCTGAATTCAAAGTGAGCGGAATAGAGACTGAAGGAGCCGTCACCACCGTGACATACCATATGAGCGGTCTCGGAAAGGTGCTTGTCAGTTATGAGGCCCTCTGTGACGGGTCTGTCAAGGTGACGGAGAAGATGGATCATTTCCACAATGGAGCTCCTGACCTTTTCCGTTTCGGAATGGAGTTCGCCCTTGCCGGAGACCTGGATGAGATTGAATTCTACGGTGATGGTCCGTTTGAGAACTACTCCGACCGCAATGCCGCGTCCGAAGTGGGCATATACAGGCAGAAAGTTGCCGACCAGTACCATTACGGCTATGCCCGTCCTCAGGAATCCGGCAACCATACCGGCATGGAGTGGCTCCGCATAATCAACAAGGACGGCAAGGGTGTGGAGATATGCTCGGAAGGCAAATTCTCAGGATCGGTGCTTCCGTTCGGCAGGAAGGCCATCGACCTTTCCGTGACAGGAGCCGGCCGTTCTGACGGTGGTGACCAGCGTCATTCGCTCGAACTCAGACCTGACGGGCTGACCCATGTCAATGTTGACCTCGTCCAGATGGGACTCGGGTGCATCGACTCATGGGGCGCACGTCCGCTTGACGAATATATGCTCCATGCTTCCGGTGAATACGAATTCAGCTTCGTTATAAGACCTCTTCTCTAGGGATGTATTTCCCGTGCTTCTTCCAATAGAAGTATCCTATCACCGAGGCGAAGACGTAGCAGCCGTAAAGCGCAGCCATGCCGTAGTGGGCCTGGGAGAAGAAGAGCCAGAACATTATGCAGTCTGCAACAATCCAGAGCAGCCACTGTGACAGGTAGGAGCGCGTCAGCCACCAGCAGGCGACGATGCTCAGCGCAAGGCTGATGCCGTCCGCCAGGGGTTTCGGGTCATTGGTCCTGTAAAGAATGAAACAGATTATCGCGCCGCATCCGAAAAAGATTGCGGCGCTTTTTATATATGAACTCTTCTCCATATGGAGCAGGTGCATCTCACCTTTCTCAGTGTGGCTTTCCATCCTGCGCCATCTGACCAGGCCTATCGCTGCCATCACAAGGAAATATGCCTGGAGAAGCGTATTCCCCCAGATGTGGCTGCTGAAGGCCACGATCATTGCCGCTCCCGCTGTAAGCAGATCGAAATGCCACATGTATTTCCCTTGAAATATCTGCATTATCATGTATATGATCCCCGTTATAAGGGAGAAGATTTCCAGAAACTGTATCATATCATTGTCTTGTTTTGGTTGCAAATATACCAAGAATCCTGATAATGTCTTTGCTGATATAAAAATTCTGTTTAATTTTGCATCAATTGTTGTATAACATATGTTTTATAACTATGGCAAGACCGTCGACATATACAAAAGAAGCCGTCCTGAAGGCTGCGATCGAGGTTGTCCGCAGGGACGGAGGGGAGGCTTTGACGGCGAGGAACGTAGGCAGGGAACTTGGAAGTTCCTCCAGACCTTTGTTCACTTTATACGACAATATGGATGATGTCCGTGCGGATGTCAGAAAGGAGGCGGTAAGATTGTATTGCGAATATGTGTCCGATTGTCTGGATTATGTCCCGGCATTCAAGGAATACGGGCTCAGGCTGGTGCATTTCGGCATCAAGGAGCATAATCTCTTCAGGATGGTTTTTTTCAGTCCGGACCTTAAGCTGGAAGATTTCGGAGCGCCTCTGATCGCCTGCCGCGATGCATTCGTGAGCGATTATGATCTGACAGTGGAACAGGCTGACAGGCTTGTGTCCATTTCCTGGACTTTCGTTACGGGACTTGCGACACTGATACATACCGGGGCGGTCCGGCTCACTGACGGGCAGATCAGCGACAGCCTCAGCGAGCAGTTCGTGGGTGCATTGTCATTCATAAAGTCCGGAAGGGAGGTTCACGGGCTGACGCCTCAAAAACGCGATATGGAAAGTAAGATCACTTTGGGAATATGATAATGAATACTGAAAGACTGATATTCAGGCGATGGTCGGAAGCTGATGCTCCTGTATTGTACAAATACGCAAGTGACCCCGAAGTAGGCCCACGGGCGGGCTGGCCGCCTCACAAGAGCGAGGAAGAGAGCCTGGAGATAATCAGGACATTGTTCAATAGTGAATCAATGTGGGCGATTGTGCTCAAAGAGACAGGAGAGCCCATAGGATGCATAGGCTATATGGTAAAAGGTCAGAGCAATATCGACCTTGGCGACAATGATGCAGAGATAGGATATTGGATTGCCCGCCCGTATTGGAACCAGGGCATCTGCACGGAGGCACTCCGGTGGATGATTGACTTCTGCTTCAGTGAAAAGCATTTCCATACCCTCTGGAGCGACTATTTCGTTGACAATCCAGCATCCAGGCATGTGATGCGGAAATGCGGATTCGAGGAGACCGGCGTGGAGACCACCTGCCCGAATCTCCTGGAAGGGAAGGACAGAACGGTGAGAGTTACGAAACTGGAGATGCTGAGAATAAGAAATGAAGATCCCGCCGACTGGAAGGAAGTGGAGAACCTTACCAGAGAGGCTTTCTGGAATGTCTATCGTCCGGGCTGCCTGGAGCATTTCGTGTTGAACAGATATAGGAGCAATCCGGATTTCATTCCGGAACTTGATTTCGTGATGGAAGCCGGTGGACGTATTATCGGCCACGTGATGTATTCGAAGGCTGAACTGACCTCGGCCAAGGGAGATGTCCTCCCGGCCTGGACACTGGGCCCGATATGCATTCATCCGGACTGGAAAAGGAAAGGCTACGGACTTGCATTGCTTGAATATTCTCTGGAACGGGCTCGGGAAATGGGCGTCCGCATACTTTGTTTCGAAGGCAATATCGACTTCTACAAGAAAGCCGGATTCGTGCTTGCAAGCAGTCTCGGTATCCATTATCATGGCGAGCCTGAGGATGATCCGGTGCCGTTTTTCCTCGCCAGGGAACTGGATCCCGATTATCTTGGAGGCAGGGAATGGACATATTGCCCGCCGAAGGGATACTTTGTTGCCGATGAGGATCCGGAAGGTTTTGAAAAGTATGAAGCGGCATTCCCTCCGAAGGAAAAGCATTTCGTTGAGGGACAGTTGCCGCAGTTCTGCCAGAGTTGCGGTATGCCGATGACGGCGGATGAGGTATGCGGCACCAATGCCGACGGCAGCGCCAGTTTCGATTACTGCAAATACTGCTACAAAGACGGTGAGTTCATCGATAAAGTGTCAATGGAAGAGTATATAGAGATGTGCTCGCAGTTCGGTGTGCAGGCCGGAATGACCAACGAAGAGATGAAGGCCCACTGCCGGAAGCTGTTTCCGATGCTGAAACGTTGGCGGATTGAAGGCCTGTAAAGCGTATTTTGGGAAAAACAAAGCCAGCTTCTAAACTTGAGATGATTATGGAAATGAAAAAGATATTTGCAGCAATTATTGCCCTTGCCGGCATGCTCTCCGCCGGTGCCCAGACCTAC
>JAZRXV010000118.1:0-15954 GCA_045600405.1 Candidatus Cryptobacteroides sp. | reverse complement strand
GCATATTTTCCGGCGCGTGAGGAGCAGGCAAAGATATATTGGGACTGATAGTAGTATTGCTCAAGCAACGGATCCTCCATGCTGATCCCGGACAGGGCCCAGAACTCCTCCCACCATCCAAGATGGGCTTTCCTGATTTCCGCTATCGAATCATCCGATGACGCCAATGCCTCCTTGACAGCCGTCTCCTTCCACTGCTCCGTATCATGGTTAGTATATACGGCCAGGACGACAGTACGCTTTTCACCAGGCTTCAGCACGATCTCGTCTTCTGCGGAGTTCATGGCTATGGCGACATGTGATGGCCATTCCAGGAGTTCTATCCCTTCATAGGAGCGGCTGACCCACCGGCATCCGTTTTCTATCCCGCCGGATGTCGTGGCCTGGTCTCCTTCCGGCGCCATGAGGTTCAACTTGAGAACTGTCTGCGCGGTGGCTTCCATTTCTATCACCACTTTATTGTCCAGTGCGGACACCCAGCTGCAAAGCTTGAGGACATTGCCCTTCGAAGTATATGCCGCTTTGATCTCCGCCGTCCCGGGCAGCTGCTCGGCATAGTACCCGTCCTCCTTGAGAACAGGGGAACTGATCTCCAGCATTCCCGGAAGGCCGATATGACCGTCAGGATATGAAGGAATCGCTTTCCAGAAATCATTCTTGCCGATATAGAATGTCAATTTGCCGTCCGAGGCCGCCATGGTAAGGCCGATATCACCGTTACCCGCAATCGGAGCATCTACCGTTAAATTAGTCGGAACATGCTGTGGGTACTCATTGAATACAGCTTTGAATCTATTGATTTCAGCTGCATTGTACGAGAAAACATTAAGTGATGAACAAATCAGGATTGAAAGGGACAGAATTCTTTTCATATACTATGGATTCTAACTGTATAAAGGTAATATTTTTTTGTAAATTTGCCATACCCCAACCTCATAAGAATATATGAAACTTTCAACTGTTCTTTTCGCACTTGCTGCAATCGTCGGTGCAAATGCCGCCGCCTCGGCACAGACCCAATCAATTGTTAAGGTAGAACCTGTATCTCCGCTGACATATGAGCAGCAGGACGGGCATCTCAAGGTCCTTTCCAGCGTCATACTGTCCGCCGGGCAGGATTTCACCCTGACCATGGACGGCGAGAAGCTGCCATTCGCCAGGACGGCAAGGCCGGACAGTGTGACTGTATGGCTTCCTATGGTAGGCCGAAGAAACATCCTTGAATGTTCCGCCGGAGGCAGGGTCACCTGTTCTCGCAGCGTCGCTGCTCCCATCAACAGCGACTGGGGCTATTTCCAGAATGGAGAAATTCACCTCATGCAAGCCTCACATCAGGATATTGCATGGATGGACACCCCTGACTACTGCAGGACGGACCGTATTGAGAACATTATCATCCCGGCGCTGGAGATGATGAAGACCGATCCGGATTTCACCTTCGAGATGGAGCAGACCCTCAACCTGATGGAGTTTCTGGAGGCATATCCGGAGCGCAAGGATGAGGTCATTCAAAGGTACAAGGAAGGACGTTTCCTCTGGGGCGCCACCTACAACCAGCCTTACGAAGGACTGTCCTCCGGAGAACAGCTGGTAAGGCAGTCCTATTTCGGCAGGAAATGGATACGCGAGAACCTCCCAGGATGCGACGACTTCACCGCATCCAACATGGATGTCCCGGGAAGAGCCCTCCAGATGCCGCAGATTCTTGCAAAAAGCGGCATAAAGAACCTCTTCATATCACGACAGGCGGAAGGTCTTTATGACTGGGTAAGCCCGGACGGCACAAGCGTCCTCACATATTCCCTCGGACATTACGGTTGGGAGAAATTTGTCTGGCATTTCATGGACAGAGGCGTGCTGAACGCCTTCCAGAAAATTCATGAAAGGCTCGGACTCTGGAACAATTACTATTCTTCCCGCCATCTGGCACCGTGCTATGGCGTGCTTATGAGCAATGATGCCGCCAAGCCGGATTCCTACACCGAACTCATCAATGCATGGAACGACATAGTCTCAAAGTCGGAGATTCCTCTTCCGCGCATAAAGTATTCAACCACCGACGCATATCTTGACAAGGTGGTGACACCGGAGTCAGATGTCCCTGACATATATGGAGAGCGCCCGGACCTCTGGTTGTACATCCACGGCCCTGCACATTACAAGCAGACACTCGACAAACGCAAGGCGGCAGCCCTCCTTCCGGCTGCAGAATTCTATTCCACAATAAACTATCTCTCCGGGAAACCTTATCCTAAGGCTGAACTTGACCGGGGATGGATGGCATCCATCTACCCCGACCATGGTCTCGGAGGCAAGAACGGTGAGATCACCGACGCCATATTCGCCGATTCGCTTGCGGTTGGAAAGAACGTGGGGCAGTCTGTCCTGACCAGCCAGCTGGAGGCCATCACTTCAGAAGTTGCAGGCCGCAGGGGTGATATAGTAGTGTACAATGACCTTCCATGGGAGAGGCAATCCTTGATTGAATTGAACGTCAGGGGGACAGCACCGCGCGTCGTAAAGGACTGCAACGGCGCTGTCGTGCCATCGGAAATGGTTTCGAGGAACGATTCCACCTTTGTCCGCTTCATGGCGGAGGTCCCGGGAGCAGGGTACACACGTTTCAAGATCCTCCCGGGCAAACACAGGGCCGTCACCCTTGAAAGCGATGTCCGCATAGGTGACAACTGGTGCTCCAATGCATATTATGACATAACTTTCGGCAACGGCGGAATAACCAGCCTTTACGACAAGCAGTTGGGCAAGGAGGTCCTCGAGAACGAGAAATACGCCATCGGGGACATTCTTGATGCCGATTACTACGGCAACGGAGCCGGCGAGTTCCTACGTATCACCGATGTCGTGATGCCATTCAATGGTCCCGAAACCGCGAGCGCCCACAAATCCGAATGGAAAATTGTGGACAACGGCAGGTTTTCCGTCACTTACGAAAACATATACCACGACAAATTCGCGGAAATCATCCAGCGCATCACCGTATATCACTCCCAGAAAAAGATAGACTTCGACGTCAGGCTCGAAAACTTCACCGGAGAGCACAACAAACAGTACAGGATCATGTTCCCTCTGGACATGAAGACCGATGCCGGTGACATTTGTTACGAAGTGCCTATGGCAGTCTCGCATGTCGGCAAGGACGAGCTGGACATGAGACCGGGCGGATATACAGGACAGGGCAGTTACCGCTTCCATCCTTCAGATTCCCACCCTAGGGAAGTGCTGAACTTCATCTCCGCCAACGGCAACGGATTCGGCTTCACCATGTCCTCCTGTGTAGCGGTTTGCGATTGGGAGGACCCGGCCAACGAAGTCGCCGACTATCCTGTACTCCAGGGAATACTCCTGTCAAGCCATAAGAGTTGCCACGGAGAGGGCAACTGGTATCACCAGACCGGAACCCACGATTTCCATTTCTCCATCACAACCCATCCTGAAGGCTGGCAGAACGGCTATGCCATGGCCGTCGGGGAGAACCATCCCCTTCAGGTCATCGTCAAGAAGGCAAGCGGAGGTGATGCACCTGCAACACAGAGCTTCTTCAAGATATCGGACCCTCTTGTCAGTGTATCCGCAATGAAGAAGGCCGACAATGATGATGCCGTCATCCTGAGACTGGTGGAAATGGAAGGCACCGACAAGGATATCACCGTCCAGCTTCCTTTTGAGGCAAAGAAGGTCGTCAGATGCAACCTGATAGAAGACGAGCAGGAGCAGATGTCATGCTCCGGATCCGCCCTCAAACTTCACATGGGTCACCATGCCATAGAGACATTCAAGATATATCCTAATCTCTGACAATCTCGAACAGTTCACCGGAATAATCATCTGCCAGGGTGACCTGGAATCCCTTCTTCTCCAGTTCAAGACCGGTCATCCTGGCTATTTCGCTTCCGTCCGGACCACGCCTGACACTATAGACAGCGTCCGGGGTCAGATCGCGTACAGTGACAGTGCGGACAGTCTCCACAGAACCTTCGCGGAACACTCCGACAAGTCCGCCGCTGCAGGTCTCGGTATTGATACGGCAGAATCCGTCCCATGAGCCGACGGCAGGCATGCCGAATCCCGGGAGGTCCTGACGGAAGGACATGATGCCGTGTGTCCTTTCCAGTTCCTTTACCCATGATGTCCATGCCTTGAATTCCGCACGCTCCTCAGCGCTGAGATTGCGCGGATCTCCGAGCATGATAGGAAGTGTCCCCATAAGGGATTTGTATGCCAGCATATGAAGCGGCTGGTCCAGACGCTGATTGCCGATTACAAGGGATGTTGCAGGCAGGGCAGGAGTGCGCACCCAGCCGAGTTCCCTGATACGGAGGGCTCCTGATGGTGATTCCTCCTCGACATTTGCCAGCCAGTTGCCTTCAGCATGCTTGGCTATGCCGTAGTCCATGAGCTGAAGTTTGCCGGCTGTCTCGAAGGTGCAGTCGATGAAGAGGTCCGGAGCCTCGGCGTGCAGGTCGTCGAACATCTTCATGCACTGCTCATAGATCACATCGTAGGACTCTTCGTGGTCACGATGGTATTTGTGGTCGGTGGCATAGCAGCCTGTGTGCTTCGGATCATAGACATAAGCGCTGGTCACGATGGCAAGATCCAGCTTGACATATTCGATTCCGTATGCATGCACATTGTGCAGGATGACGTCCTTGATATAGTCGCACCATTCGGTGCCCATGCAGGCCGTCACATTGCTCCCGCTGTCGGTGTGAAGGTCTGTGATCCGGCCGGAAGCATCGCGTACTATCCACCCGGGATGCTCCTTTACAGTCTGGCTGTCGGAGTCAAGACGTCCGACGCTGAGCCAGATTCCCGGCTTCATGCCGAGGGCCTTTATATGGTCGAACACCGGTTTCAGACCGTTAGGGAATTTGTCCGTATTGATCGCCCAGTCCTCTTCCGAAGTATTCTTGGATACAAGTCCGCTCCCGGAACCTCCATTGTTCTGCCAGCCGTCGTCGATGATGAATTCCTCTATTCCGCACTCGGCAGCGGCGTTTGCAAGTTCGAGTATGAGCTTTTCGTTGATACCATGATAGAACGGCACCCAGGTGTTATAGACGAACAGCGGTTTGTGTCCGATCTTCTCTATCCTCACTCCCATGTGCTTGCGGATATATGTCTGCACCGTGGTATTCACGACGCGCTGATAGTCACGGTCCTCATACGGCGCCGTGAAGACCGGAGCGCTTTTCCAGCTCTGGCCCGGGACAAGCCAGCGGCGGAACGGATAGTCCTGGTCCGGCAGGGTCGTACCGACGGTCAGAGAAGTGCCGTCTTCAAACACGGATGTACGTTTGATTATGCCGGTCGCCTCGTTGCCTACGGCCATGCCGCGTTGCAGCCTGGTATTGTAAACCACCAGAAGTGGGTCATCCCAATTGCCACGGTATGTACCCAGGGCCTGGAAACGGCCGTAAGTACGATAGACCTGCGAATGGGTGCAGTCAAGTTCAAGTTTCACGTCCTCCACATTCATGCCCTCGATACGGATATCCCTGTCACCCGTATTTGTGATGCATATCTCCTTGCGTACCAGGGCCAGTTCCGGATAGGAGGTATATATGATCTCGACAGCAAGCCTGCCGTCACCGCTTTTCATGCTGACGGTCGTGCTCTCTCCGGTGCTGACCTTGATCTTTTTCCAATCGCTTTCTCCGGAATACAGTTCTCCGTCGGCAAGGAATGAGAACTCGCGCGAATCTTTCCGTATGAAGGAGTCATCGGACCCGGCAAGGCAGTATCCGTCCGACAGGACATGGCCGCCGGAGCAGTTGACCGTCCGTACGATGCTGCCGTTGTCGGCCACCCTGACAATGCCGTCCCCGGCTTCCGCCCGGTATGAAGACAATACCATGATTACTGCCGTCATGCAAAGGGCAGGGATAACAGACGAAAGGTGTTTTTTCATAATCGTTTCCGTTTTATGTTTCCAAAGTTACAATTATCTTTGTTGGATACAAAGGCAATTGAATATTATGAGATTATTCCACCACCTCGCCGCCATTACCTCTGCCGCATTGGCCCTGGCGGCTTGCAATTCCGAAGAAAAGGAACTGAAGAAAGAGATTCTTTCCGACACAAGGATGGATAAGGTCTGCGCCCTCGGGCAGGAAATCCTCTCATCCGGACTGAACGCAGGCACGTCATATGCCGAAGTCTGGATAAGGGATTTCAACACCTTCATCAAGCCGGCCATGGACGTTGTGGACCACGGGACTTTATGCGACGCCCTTGAGATGTTCATGAAGTTCCAGGGAGAAGACGGCAACATAGTGGACGGATACACCCCGTACGAAGTGGTGCAGACGAACGATGTCGGCTATGACTATATCTCATCCCCGAACGCTCCGGACTATCTTGCCCACAAGAACACCGTGGAGACCGATCAGGAGTCGTCCTTCGTCCAGGCTGTAGCCGCATATGTGAAGAAATCCGGGGATTATGATTTCCTGAAGAAGGAAGTCGTCGGAGCGACCGTGGCGGAGCATATGGAGAAAGCCCTCGAATTCCTCTGGAACTGCAAGCGCGACACCGGATACGGCCTGATCACCGGCGCGACCACCGTGGACTGGGGCGATGTCCAGCCGGAATCGCAGTGGGGCGTATTCATTGATGACAACACCCATTTTGCAATCGATGTCTATGACAATGCCATGTTCATCCTTGCCATCAACGAATACCTTTCCGTCGTAGGGAACGATGACAAATGGACGTCCAGAAGGGCCGAAATCGCCGAAAACGTCAGGAAACACCTGTGGGACAGCGAGAGAGGCAAGTTCATCCCGCATATCTATCTCAACGGATCCCCATTCCCTGAAGACTTCGACGAGAATGCCATTTGGTATCAGGGAGGCACCGGCATCGCCGCCCTTGCGGGCCTGATGACCGACGATGAGATCGAAGCCAGCAACAGGCAGTTCCTCGCAAATATGAAGGAAGCGGGGGCACAGACCATATGCATCACCGCCTACCCTCCATATCCGGAAGGATACTTCGTCGGAGGCATGGGACCTTACACCTACCAGAACGGAGGCGACTGGACCTGGTACGGCGTGCGCATTCTCTGGGCCATGATTGACCGGGGCATGGTCAGGGAGGCCTATGACGAATTCTCCCCTATGCTCGACCGCGTCATCGCCAACAATGCCTTCAACGAGTGGTACAGCCCTGACGGCGAGGCCCGCGGCTCAGGCACCTTCAGAGGAGAGGCCGGAGTGATGATAGAAACGATCGAACGCCTCCGCGACTGGGCAAGGGAGCAGTGAATTTCACAGGTAAACATGCTGCTGTCCAAGGAAATCGCGGTGTATCTGAACCTCGCCGCCTGCAAACTGAAACTCTACACCTCCGCAATGCTGCGGCAGGACAATATCGGACTGACTCCGGAGCAGTTCCTGTTCCTTGACCTACTTTGGAACAACGGGCCTATGTCGCAGCAGGAACTTGCCAACATGATGCAGAAGGACAAGAACTCGGTCACGAAACTCGCCGATGCCCTGGAGAAAAAGGAGATGATAGTACGGGAAAAAGACACCAACGACAAGCGCGCCAACCGGCTTGTCCTCACTGAAAAAGCACAGGCACTCAAATCAGAGGCCAAGGAAAAAGGGGTATCGATGCTGGACAGGATGCTGGACGGCATAAGCGAAGAAGAACTCCGGGCCTTCCTTGACACCCTCAGCAAAATGTCCGGAAATATGGACAATCTCATTTAAACGGCACTGATCCTGCCACCGATCCAGGCACAAAGACCCGGGAAAAACCGTTTTACATAGAGCATAAGCAGTTCGACGCCCCCTACCAGCACCTCGCGGCGGCCTCTACCTATCGCTCTCACTATCCTTTTGGCAGCAGCATCGGCGGAAATCCCTTTTTCCTGACCCGGATCCATGATTCCATATCTCGCCCCACCCTCGGCAAGTGCGTTTACCGAAATATTGGTCTGCACACGTCCCGGACATACGATGGTGACGGATATTCCCTGCCTGCCGTATTCCGCTCTCAGGGTCTCGAAGAACCCGTAAAGGGCATGCTTCGAGGAACTGTAGGCACATCTGAGAGGGAAACCGAAACATCCGGCAATGGAGGTCGTCACGGCTATGTGCCCTCCCCCTGCGGACAGCATGCGGGGAAGTATGGCCTTTGCCATGCCGACAGGAGCGAAATAATTTATCTCCATAATCTTGCGGACGGTATCCATCGATGTGTCAGCAACCTTGGTACGCTGACTGACCCCGGCGTTGCAGAACATGATATCTATCCTTCCAAACGCTGACCAGGCAGTCTCAACTAGCTTGTCCACCCCTTCAGGATTCTGCAGGTCATACGGAAGGGACAGCACATGAGACGCTCCCTTTTCGCGACATCCCGCCTCGACGGCGGCAAGTTTCTCTGCGGATGACGACGTCAGGACAAGGCTTGCACCCAAGGAAGCATACCTGTATGCACATGCTTCCCCTATCCCCGAGGACGCACCTGTAATCCATACCACCATGACTTTTATCTGATTTTTTCCCTCGATACCAGTCCCATCATACGGAAAAGAAATTTAGGCAGAGGCTTCTCAGGGTTACGTTTCTTCATATCGATGAACCAGCCCAGTTTCTTGACAACGGGAATCTTATGGGTCTCGACGAATTCGATCAGCGAGCCGTCAGGATCTTCGCAGTATGTGAAGTGGCCGGAGGCATCGCCCATGTCGAAGACAGTGTCGCCAGGGCAACTGTCGACGGTGAAAGGGAAACCTTTTTCAGCGCAGAACTTTCCGAAAGCCTTCATGTTCGTGATATCGAAACATATCTGTATGAATCCGGGGTCCCCCCAGAACCTTCCTTCGAAAATCTTCTTCGGCCTCCTGTCAAGGGCCTGCACAAGTTCTATCGTACTGACGGAGAAAAGCTCCGAGAAAGCGCCTTTCCTCGGTTTGGAAGCAAGTATCACCCTCCTGTATCTCTCTCCCGAACCGGGAAGGCCCGCCCAATCCTCAAAGACTCCCGTACTGTCACTGACAATTGTATCATATCCCAGGACTCCACCATAAAATGCTATCGACCTATCAATGTCGGAAACCCCCACTGCAGCCCCTATCACCCCTCCGGTCAGACGCCCCTCGTCAATATAGATCCTACTGTCCTCGACCAGTTGGTACCAATTGCCGTACAAGTCCCTGACGTACATGACCGGAGTCCCGTCAGGCAGTCTCGCGGGTGCAGAGCACAGTGACCATTTGGGAGAATATCTGTCATGATATGCCTGTATGTCCCGGCATCTGACTTTCGCCGCAAAGACACCGAGGTCACCTGCAGATACTTCGAACGGGCATGGGACAGGCTTGCGCTCGGAATACTGCCAGACTTCGAATCCGCCACCACCCTGAAGGCTCAGGGTTATGCAGGCATGGCGCTTGTGCGGCCTGCCTCCGGTATATGGCAGCATCCTCTCGGCAACTGTATCATCTTCAAGTATTTTCACATCGGCACCGAACATGTCGATCAACCAGTTCCAGGTATTACGGAAATCTACTGTCCCTACCCCTATCTGCTGGATGCCGGATATCAGAAAATCGTTCATAATAGTAAATGCTTTTACTTTTAATTTTTGCAAATGTACTGAAATTATTCATTATATTTGTTTTGATAACACTTAACATCGACCGAAATGAACCGTAGAGAATTCATCACCAAGGCTGCCACCATAAGTGCCGGCCTTACAGCAACCCCTTTCATCATCAGAGGAGCCAACAGCAAAGTATCCGCTTCAGACAAAATCAGAGTCGGATGTATCGGCTGTAACGGACAGGGCTTCAGCAACCTGGTCAACTTCCTCAAATTCCCGGAGGTCGAGTGCATAGCACTTGCCGACGTGGACCAGAACGTCCTTGACAAAAGGGCTGCCGACACCGAGAAACTGCAGGGAAAGAAAGTGAAATTCCTCTACAAGGACTGGCGCAGGCTTATCGACAACAAGGACGTGGACGTGGTGATCATCGGTACCCCTGACCACTGGCACTGCCTGCAGCTGGTAGCCGCCTGCGAAGCAGGAAAGGATGTATATTGCGAGAAACCTCTCGGCAACAGCATCGAGGAGTGCAACATCATGGTACGTGCCGCAAAGAAGTACGACCGTGTCATCCAAGTCGGACAGTGGCAGCGCAGCGACCCGCACTGGCAGGATGCCGTAGATTTCGTACGCAGCGGCAAACTCGGCAAGATCAGGACAGTACGTGTGTTCTCATATCAGGGCTGGTGCCCTTCCATCCCTGTCAAACCGGACGGACCGGTCCCTGACGGAGTTGACTACGACATGTGGCTCGGACCTGCTCCGGCACGTCCGTTCAACCCTAACCGTTTCCATTTCACCTTCCGCTGGTTCTGGGATTATGCAGGCGGCCTCATGACAGACTGGGGCGTGCATCTGCTTGACTACGCTCTCTACGGAATGGATGTCACTGCGCCTAAGTCAGTGATGGCAAGCGGTGGCAAGTACGGCTACCCTGACGATGCATGCGAGACCCCTGACCTTCTCCAGACGGTCTATGATTTCGGCGATTTCACCGTGATGTGGGATCATGCCATCGGCATCAATGACGGTGCATACGGCCGCAGCCACGGTGTTGCATATGTCGGCGAGAACGGTACACTCGTGGTTGACCGCGGCGGATGGGAGGTCATCCCTGAGAATGTGAGCGGAACACAGCGCATGGAAGCCGTGCCTCTCCAGAAGTCATACGGCGAAGGCGGACTCTACTACCATGTCAAGAATCATCTCGACTGCATCAAGTCGCACAATGTCTACACCAACGCCAACATCGAAATCGGCGCTCATATAGCCAAGTTCTCACAACTCGGGAACATTGCATACCGCACCGGCAAGAAACTCACCTGGGACGGAAAGACATTCCACGACAAGGAAGCGGACGCTCTCCTCTGCAAGCAGTACCGCGCCCCTTGGGAATTACCTAAGATCTGATATCCGCCCCTGAGGCCGGTCATATGACTCTTCCAGGACTCGGCATCCGAGACAGTCTTCCACATATGATTGGATGACCTCGGTGTCGAGTTTTCCTGTATCCTGGATGTTGGTGCACTCTTTCAGCATGGTATAGCCATCTCCCAGGTCCTTTAACAGATATGATGACGCGGCGATGGTATATTTCTTTTCAGGATCCAGCGGAACGTATCCGCCGTTTGTCCTGTCCTGAATCCATACCTTCTTCACCCTTCTTTCCCCTGATATCCCGGCGAACTCATGGACGGAGCCGTACCGGACCGGAGTAGGGATCGAAGGGTCGAATTCGTATTTCAGCCCTGAGACCTGCTGGAACCCACCGAACTCTTCGGGATATAACCAGACTGAGAATTCCAGCGCATCAAGCAAAGTTGCACCGGAGATTTCTGCCACGCAAGTGCTGTTCTCGAACGGGAACATGGTATATATATCATTGAAAGTCACTTCGCCGGCAGGAAGATTCTCCCTGATGGAACCGCCACCCACAAAGGCAATGTCCGTGTTGAGGACAGTCCTGTATGCGTCCGCACAGAAGTCGCCGAGATTGGTCTCGGAATTCCTCACGATACGGTGCCTGTCATCATCAAAACTCCTGAGAAGGATGTCGCTCGTGAATATCACCTGCTCCGCCACCTTCCTGTATCCATCCTTTATCTCCGCAACCACTTTCTCTATCCAACCGTCCCTGTCCTTGAAATCATTCATGGATATGAGTTCGGAGGTAAATGCTCCATCCTTGAACGAGAGTTTGCCTATATACGCGAATTTGGTGCCGGTGGATGTCAGAAGCACATCCTCTCCCCTGCTGTTCTCCACCCTGGTACCCGGAATGACATGATGTGAATGTCCGTCCAGCACGACATCGATTCCATAGGTGTTCGCTATCATGGCCGGGGAATTTATGCCGTTCTCCCCCTGCCACTCATCTCCGACATGGGATAAGACGACCACGTAATCAGCGCCCTCTTTTCTGGCCTTGTCCACCGACGCCTGCACCACCTCATAGAAATTGTCTATACAGAAGCTGTACAGCAGGTTCCCTTCGCCATCCTTGAAATGTGTCGGATTCGAGGAGTTCATGGTGTACGGAGTGGACACGCCCAGGAATGCGAACTTGACACTACCGTACTCCACTATCCTGTAAGGATCATATATCCGCTCCTTTGTGACGAGGTCAACGAAATTGCAGCAGAGGCATTCTGCCTCCAACTCGGACATCAGTTCCTTCTGGCGTGCGATCCCATAATCGAACTCATGATTGCCGGGCGTCACGAAGTCATACCCGACCTCGTTCATTATATTGACGATGTTCCTTCCATGGGACGATGCCCCCAGACTTCCCCCCTGTGCAAAATCCCCGCAGGAGACGGTGGTGACATATCTGCTGTCCGCCTGCATCCCGGTCTTCAGGGCCTTCATTCCGGCATAGCCGTCTACGGCACAATGCACGTCGTTGTCAAACAGCACTATGATGGGATCATTGTCAATATCCGCAGCCAATTTCCGTGACGGACCACATGATGACAGGATTCCCAGTATAAGGGTAAATGATATGACGGATCTGATATTCATACGTAAAATGGAAAAAGTTACGCAAAATTAGCAATTTTGGAGCAGATAATGCTACCTGGGCGCAGGGCACCCGTTTCTGCATTGGTCTTAGCGGTGTGAAGGACACCAAGGGCGGCTTTTAACAGGGCAGATGCCGTCCTTGGTGTCCTTTACACCGCAATTCCCTCCGGAAAAATCCTCTTGGATGCCATTCAGCAAGTCATTCAGCATATCCTCAGGTACATCCTTCTGCATGCTCTCAGGTGTAGCGTTTTTGCAACTTATTACAAATCAATCCCATACAAAACAACCTTCCTCAAAAGTACATAAGTCATTTTGTAATTATCCATCTTTCAATCAGTTCCGAAAACGCACAAGAAACAAGTCCACACGGAGATGCCTACCCTGTCCGGCAAAAAAAACTCGTACGTCCTGCGACAATACGTCATCGGAATTGCTTACGTAGCTAGCGGAGAAGAAAAAAGCTCCCTGAACAGTCAGGATATGCCACCGGAAACTCAGTAATTGAAGATACGGCTGGCTGACTTCAAGTTCGAACAAAAACATCAAAATTGAGGCCGGCCACTATTGGCCAGCCTCAATTCCATGTATGGAGTAATTGAATTACTCAGCCTTTGGAGCCTCAGGCTCTGCAGCAGGAGCTTCCTCGGCTGCAGGTGCTGCAGGTGCAGCTGCTGCCTCTGCCTTCTTGGCACCACCGCGACGGGTGGACTTCTTCGCTGCCTTTGGAGCTGAAGCAAGTGCAGCCTCGTTGAAATCAACGAGCTCTATGAGAGCCATGTCGGCTGCATCTCCCTGACGGAAACCAAGATGAAGGACGCGGGTATATCCGCCCGGGCGGTCTGCAACCTTAGGTGCGATGGTGCGGAAGAGTTCGCTTACCGCATTCTTGTCCTTGAGGTAGCTGAAGACAACACGACGGCTGTGTGTTGTATCCTCCTTTGACTTGGTGATAAGAGGCTCGACATAAGTCTTGAGGGCCTTTGCCTTTGCCACAGTTGTGGTGATTCTCTTATTGAGTATCAGAGAAGACGCCATGTTGGCGAGGAGAGCCTTGCGATGACCACTCTTGCGTCCGAGATGGTTGACTGCTTTATTGTGTCTCATCTTTAGATATTCTTTTTCTTAGGTTCAATATTATACTTGGTGACATCCATTCCGAATGAGAGTTTCATCTTCTCGACCAGGACATCAATCTCATTGAGAGACTTGCGGCCGAAATTGCGGAACTTCATCAACTCAGCGCGTGAGTAGGAAACGAGGTCAGCGAAGGTGTCGATGTCAGCTGCCTTGAGGCAGTTGAAAGCACGTACTGACAAGCCCATGTCGGAAAGCTTGGTGAGAAGGAGATGCCTCATGCGGAGTGACTCCTCGTCAAGTTCCTTGCTGTCCGGCTCCACTGCGCTCTCCAGAGACATCTTCTTGTCATCGGTGAAAAGCTTGAAGTGGTAGATGAGGATGTTGGCTGCTTCCTGAAGTGCTGAGTTCGGGGAAATGGAACCATCCGTAACAATCTCAAGATTAAGTTTCTCGTAATCAGTCTTCTGCTCCACTCGCCAGTTCTCAACCAGCCAGTTGACCTTGCGGATAGGAGTGTAGATTGCGTCTACAGGAATGGTGCCTATCGGGGTATTCTCATCCCTGAGTTCATCTGCAGGCACGAATCCGCGGCCCTTGGTGATGGTGATGGTGATCTCGAGCTTTACTGAAGGCTCGAGGGAACAGATGTGCTGATCCGGGTTCAACACCTTGAAAGAAGACAATCCCTTGGAAATATCCTCTGCGGTGAACTCCTGCTGGCCGCTGATCACGATGTTGGCTGTCTCATTGTCGGCAGTCTCCACCATGCGGCGGAAGCGGACTTTCTTAAGATTGAGGATAATGTCCTGCATACCTTCGATCACACCTGGAATGGTGTCGAACTCCTGGTCTACACCGGAGATCTTGATCTGACTGATAGCAAAACCTTCCAAAGAGTCAAGCAGAATGCGGCGGAGTGCGTTACCTATGGTCTGTCCGTATCCCGGCTCAAGAGGACGGAATTCGAAACGGCCTACGGTATCGGTGCCTTCGAGCATAATAACCTTGTCAGGTTTCTGAAATGCTAAGATTGCCATAACTTCTATTGGGTGTTAGATTTTACTTGGAGTAGAGATCGACGATAAGCTGCTCGTTGATGTTCTCAGGGATTTCAGCCCTTGCCGGAACATTGAGGAACTTGCCTGCGAGTGTCTTGGTGTCGAAGTCAAGCCATGCATACTTAGAAACTGATGCAACGCTTGCCTGGATGACCTCAAGGCTCTTTGACCTCTCTCTGACTGCAATCGCGTCACCTGGCTTGACCTGGGTGGAAGCGATGCTGCAGACCTGTCCGTTAAGGGTGATATGATGATGGTTCACAAGCTGACGTGCCGCTGCGCGGGTAGGAGCTATACCGAGACGGTAAACCACATTGTCAAGACGACTCTCGAGGAGGAGGATGAGGTTCTCACCCTTCTGGCCGGACATGCGTGTAGCCTTCTCATAGGTATTGCGGAACTGACGCTCGAGCACACCGTACATATACTTGACTTTCTGCTTCTCCTTGAGCTGGGTGCCATACTCCTTGGCCTTCTTGCGCTTTGAAGCGAGACCATGCTGTCCCGGAGGGAAGTTTCTCTTCTCGAAGTATTTGTCACCGCCATATATAGGCTCGCCGAACTTACGGGCGATCTTGGTGCTAGGACCTGTATATCTTGCCATAATTCTTAACTTTTATGATTAAACTTTACGACGGCCCTTCGGACGACAACCATTGTGAGGCATAGGGGTAACGTCGACGATCTCGGTAACGATGATGCCAGCGTTGTTGATGGTGCGGATTGCAGACTCACGACCTGAACCCGGGCCCTTTACATAGCACTTGACTCTGCGGAGACCGGCATCATATGCAGTCTTTGCAGCGTCTTCTGCTGCCATCTGGGCAGCATACGGAGTGTTCTTCTTGGATCCCCTGAAACCGCACTTGCCTGCAGAACCCCAGCTGATGACCTGGCCCTGGGCATTGGTAAGGGATACGATAACGTTGTTGAAGGTTGATGAAATATGAGCCTCGCCATAAGCTTCAACCTTGACAACTCTCTTGGATGTTGTAGTTTTCTTTGCCATAATTCATCAATTTTTACTTGGTAGCCTTCTTCTTGTTGGCCACGGTCTTCTTCTTGCCCTTGCGGGTACGAGCGTTGTTCTTGGTGCTCTGGCCGCGGACCGGGAGTCCGAGACGATGACGGATCCCACGGTAGCAACCGATATCCATAAGGCGCTTGATGTCCATCTGGACAGAGGAACGGAGTTCACCCTCGATCTTGTAGT
>JAZRXV010000117.1:0-2690 GCA_045600405.1 Candidatus Cryptobacteroides sp. | reverse complement strand
ACGTCGCTTGCGAAACTCATAGCGGGATTTGTGTCGCTCGGTGACGAGGATGTGCGTGAAATGCTCCGTCTGGTCAAAGGTGTGAACAGACTTGCAGTGGTCGATTATGAGGATTGTGACGAGAAGGTCCGTCAGGAATTCTCCGGGAAATTGGAGAAAGCCCTTTCGGATTCGGAGATGCTTTTGGAAGTCAAGGACGGCAGCGAAGTGGTGCGGATATTCGGGGTCGCCTCCGGGGACGGTGCGGAAGTGAAGGACTTTGTCCTTTTCGCACCTGGCGACTGCGCGCTGGTCTGTCTCTTCGGAAGCATACCGATGGAGGCTGTGGCATCTATGGTGGAGGCTTAGGTCGATGGGAGCGAAGGAGTTCACGGAAACCTATCTGCCTTTGAGCGAAGGACTGTACAGGGTGGCGTATTATATGCTTGAGTCTGGGCAGGAGGCTCAGGACGCCGTACAGGACCTCTTCGTCAAACTTTGGAGCAACCGTGACGCCCTCGATTCCGTACACAATCCCAAAGCCTACGGCATAAGCTTGATGAGAAATCTCTGCATAGACAAGCTAAGAAAAAGGAAGGGGGTCAAGGAATCCCCTGCGGAGAGTATCGCTGACAGCGGAGATGTATTCGGGCAGGTGTGTGAAAGGGAAAAGTTGTCAAGGACGATGGAAATTGTGGACCGGCTTCCGGAACGGCACCGCGAGGTGCTCAGGATGAAAGTGCTGGAAGACCTGTCCTACGAGGAAATATCCGAAAGGACGGGGATGAGCGGATTGACGTTGAGGGTAATCCTCAGCCAGGCAAGGAAAAAGATAAGACAAACGATATGAAAAACATTGAAGAACTTGAGAAGATGAGTCCGGACTTACTGGAGGGCATCGCTGAAGACGGATCCGTATCGGTACCGTCCTCTGTACAGCGTCTTGCGGAGAATGCCGTACTGGCCGCTTCCGGGATTGAAGGACACCGCAGCGGCAGACGGAGGGCAGGCTATGTTGCAGGCACGGCGCTGATCGCCCTGGCGGCCAGCCTTGCCGTGATTTTATCACTTCCACGGCAGCCGGAGGACACTTTCGACGATCCTATGCTCGCCTATGCCGAGATAGAAAAGACATTCTCCTACATCACGTCAAAGATGGACAAGGGCATGGCCCTGGCCTCTCATGCATTCACTATGACAAACAACTGACGAAATGAAAAAGATATTGATTCTTGCAGCCGCAGCGCTGCTTGCCTTCACCGCCAATGCGCAGGACGGCAAAAGCATATACATGAAATATTCCGATGCCAAGGATGTCAGTGCGGTATATATCTCGCCGGCCATGTTCCGGCTTGTAGGCAGGATACCCGAACTTGACCTCGGGGACGGCATGGACCTGGCCCCTCTCATCAAGACCCTGGAAGGGTTCTATCTGATTGACAGCGACAACTCTTCAATAAATGAAGACATAAGGAAAGATGTCGAAAGGATGGTGAAGCGTGGTGCCTATGAGATGTTGATGGAGGTCAAGGATGACGGTGAAGTCGTACATATATATACGGCCGGGACAGAAAAGACGGTAACTTCCTTCGTGCTGATATCAGTGGATGGAGGAGAGACCACCTTCATAAGTCTGGACGGGCAGATGCCGCGCGAGCAGTTGGAGAAAATGATAGCAAGCGCCGTGGATTGAAAATTATCTGCAGGTCAGTGTATATTTGATGAAATGGCATCCCTCACTGCGGGACTTGAACCGGAAGGCATCGAGCCTTGTGACACTGCGGCCTTCAGGTACGCTTACTCCACGGAACCATTTCTTCTCTATGGTCCGTCCTTTCCCGTTGCAGAGCTCTATGCACAGGTCTGCGGTGCATGAGTCACCGAGATTGAATATCACGGGGTTTATGACGTCAGAAGGCCCGTAAACCGTATCGACATTGTCGCTTGCAGCCCAGATGCGGTTGAACACCTGTCTGTTGGCGTACCAGGCAAGTTTCGGAACACCGAAAGGATCCACGAGAGGCTTCTGGTAGGTGAACATGTTGGCTCCCGATTCTATCGTACACCATGAGAATCCGTCATATCCTATGAGAATCTGCTTCTTCATGGACTCCCATGCGGAAAATGCCTGGAAAGCCTGGCTCTGACGCCACTCGGAAGGC
This sequence comes from Candidatus Cryptobacteroides sp., assembly GCA_045600405.1. Taxonomy (GTDB): domain Bacteria; phylum Bacteroidota; class Bacteroidia; order Bacteroidales; family UBA932; genus Cryptobacteroides. Next base: position 549 of record JAZRXV010000117.1, on the reverse strand, counting down.
TGCAAGCGCCGGCCTATGCTTCCCTTCTCATAATCCCATTCGTAAGACTGGACCTCGAACCATGGCTGCATCCTGGCAAGTTCCCAGTTCGGCTGGGCCGCGGACTCTTCATGCTCGAAATTGAAATATGCCTTGTCACCGGCGTTGAGGCAGGAGGCGGCCCAATTGTTCGGCATATTGCGCAGGTTGCTCCACGGTGCACCGTATCCTGTGTAGGCGTCCTGGCTGCCCCTCGTCATGAGCGGAGCCATTATCATCGGTTCCTGTTCGATAGGATTTCCTTTGTAATCGACGGTGCCGTCATAATTGCCGAAATGCATATGGTTCCAGAAAGATGTCGGAGAAATGAGCCTGGACTGGTCGATGCCGCTGAGGAGGGGATAAATCTTTCTTATATAATCCCTTGAGTCGGAAATGTCGTGCTCCTTGAAGCGGCTCGGGTGGTTGCTTGCCTCCCACATCACAATGGAAGGGTGATTTCTGACCTGCTTCATGAACTTCGGATAGCCCTCGAAGTCAATGTTCCATACTTCGCCGTCGCGCAGCCAT
>JAZRXV010000116.1:0-36650 GCA_045600405.1 Candidatus Cryptobacteroides sp. | reverse complement strand
ATCAGTTTCGAAAGGGAATAGTTCAGTAACCGGACTCTTTGTTCATCGCAGCATGACCGGAGGCCCGGACGCATATAGATCGGCATTTCATAAAGGACAAGACAGGCATGACGCCAAACAGCCCATTACCATTCAAATTCTACTACAACTCCATCGGGATCATTCTCATGGGTGATTCTGTAGGTGTGTGTGAATTCGTCCCATTCGGATTCGTCGAATACTTCCTCGCCTGCAATCTTCACGCTTCCGGGTTGAATGGGGAGGAGGATGCGGGCAACGTTGGTGGTCCTGACGGGGCTCTTGCATACGAAACTGTATGAGTTGTCCGTGATTTTCTCGTCATATTCGCGTGCCGCAGCGGCAAGCACCTGGGGCGTTGAAGGGTTTCCGACTCTGTTGATGTCTATCAGCAGACACTGCTGCCCGGGAGAGAGCTCCTTGACTGAATATACAGGAAGGGTGCTGTCATAAACGTCTATGAGCCTGCCTTCTATTCTGAGGGGTTCTTCGCTTACGCTTTCATCCAGCACTCCTGCAATGTCGAACATACCTCGCTCAAGGTAGAAGTGGTTCTTGAATTCGACTGTGCCTGGATATAGCTCCACAATTTTATTGACATATTTTTCAGCACCGCCTTCGGTGAGGACATATTCCTTAGGGTCATGGCGGAGTATACAGACCGCACCCTTGCCGTATGTATATATCCCTTCCGCAGCACCCTCAGGTATCCCCATCAGCTTGAACAGATGGTCTGAGGGTGTAGCGAAATTGTTGCCATTCTGGTTCCACCACTCATAAACGGTCTGGAACGGATCGTTGTCACTCCCCGTGTATACGAGGATACCGCCTTTCTTCACCCAGTTTGCAATGTACTTATGCGGCATTGCTTCCATGGGTTTCATGTTGGAATATGACATGATCAGGACCTTGGTCTCTGCGAGGCTCTCCTTGAATCCGAGGTTCTCAATGTGTGCGGTCCTGACGGGTATGCCTGCCTTGATGAGAGGAAGGACCTGACCGTAGAAGTTTGAGAAGTGAGGATCCTCGTAACCCTGATGCTGGGGGAAGCCCTGGAACATGAGGGAGTTCGCCATCAGTACGGTGATTCCCTGTGCTCCGCTGACCTTGTTGTCGGAAAGCGGCATCTTGTTGAGGGCGTTGATCATAAGTTGGATTTGGGTGGAATAGTGGCGGGGGATGGTCGTACGTTCGTCACTGTCCATGCTTACCCGGTAGAGTCCTTCATATATGCGCTCCGGCCATGGCATCACTTCATAGTTGGCAATGTCAGGATAGAGCAGCTTTGCAGTGAAGGTGCACTGGTAGTTGAGTTTATAGTCAATCCAGTCCTTGTCACCGTCCTCGATGGGGTCAGTCAGATAGTACATTTTGCGACCGGTGGGAGCTGTCATGCTCTCCATACATCCATATTCGAGATAGGCGGTTTCAAAGGTGCGCTCCTTCAGCACGCCGTTATAGTAGTTCCGTTGGCGTGAGGTGCCAGTCCAGACCTGCGCGATATAACCGTCGATGCAGGCGAGCGAAGCGAGGCTTGCTTCCGGGGAAACGATCTGCCACTGTGAGTAGTTCAGCAGTGAGTGAGTGGCAACATAGCACTTGACATCCAGGCCCTTGCTCCTGCCATATTCCTTTGCATATGTGCAGACTTCGTCAAGAGCATGGTAGTACATCCGATATTTCAACTTGTTGGCGAGATAGGTGTTCTCCGGAGTCTCATGCTGAGGTCCCCATTCAAAGCCATAGAACTTTTTCCACTCTGCCTTGAATGCATCGCTGTATCCGCTCTTCGCCCAGAATTCGGGCTCCTCGAAGAACAGATCCGTGATTCCGCTGTCAATAACCCTGCGGACGTGTTCTTCTTTTATATATCTGAGGTAATTGTCCGAGGGGACAATGTATGGTACAAGGGGGCCGTGCCAGATGGTGTCACCCTGTGCGTCCACCTGTCCCTCATCCATGTGCCGTTTACCATCCCACTTCCCTGTGAAGTAGTCCTGATAGGATCCCCATGCGATACCGGTCATATATTGGGCGACATAGCCATGGTCCCGCCAGGACTTCACCTTATCCTCGAAGTTGTTGCCTGCCCCGCCATCGTCCGAGGGATTCCCGGTGACACTGTATATCATCACACCATCCGCCCGGTTGTCCATGGTCGGCCTCCAACCTTGTGCCGTCTGGAAAGTCGTCTTGACAGCATGCCCTTCATGTGACGTTGCCGCCTGTTTGGGTCCGCAGCCAGCAATGCCAAAAGCCAGAGCAACCACCGCGCCGGCTCTCAGAATGAATATTGATTCGGATTTCATAAACATAGCCAACGCGAATATAGTGTAAATCAATATCGTCTCAAAATTCCCGGATGCAGGGTCTCCCCTCTTTTCATGGAATACCGTTTTCCCATCATCCGGAAGCTGCAGTCTTTCATGGCTTTGATCTTCAGATCAGTCCTGCCGGCTTCCACGCTGCCTGACACTTTGACACCCAGGCGGGTTTGGATATTGCCAAAAGACACCTTGCCTTCAAAAACAGGGCAACCGGCTATGTCGAGCACTCCCCAATAGTCATTCACGTAGTTGCGGATAAGGCTCTGCTGCACCATACCATGGGTTGTGATATAGAATGACTGCCACGAGCTGCCGCTGCTCTCATAGATCTGTATCATTTCCGGATCGGTATAGTTGGAAGGGATTATGTTGTTCCAATCCTCCAACCAACCTCCGGCATCCTTCATGTTCGAAGCGCAGAGCAGAAATTGCCCAAGGGTCCAGCCATAGAATTTGGGCACCCTGGCACCCTGGGTGATATCATGACGCAGACTATACGCTTTCGCCTCATATGGCAACGGTGCATCCTGGACAGGGAAATATGTCAGGCCGTCCAATTGGACAGGATGCTTCTGTATTCCGAAATCATCCACTTCCATACAAGTGTGCAAAGTCCCTCGTTCTGTGTCTGCCAGAGACGCATATGCAAGACCGTCCCGGAGTATTGCCGCATATGTGCCGTCGAAGTCAAGGCCCAGCTCGACAGCAGTCTTGAATGAATATTCGGCGCTGTAAATGCTGCACAGATAATCTGTCTTATTGCGTCCTCCCATTTCGTCCTGGCCTATGCACGGATACCAGCTCATATGCCACAGACCGTCATCCTGTTTCCGCGCTGCGCTGCGGTAAAACTCACAGACTTCACGTATGAGCGGGTAGGCATAACTACGTGCCCAGTCATCGTCACCGGCAAAATCCGCAGACTCTTTGGCAAGCCTTGCCAGATAGCCGCTGTTGTGCGGTTCATAGCAGAATGCCACAGGCACAGTGGGCTCGTGATAGCCGGCCACACTGCCGAAAGGCAGCTCCCAAGGAGGGTAAATGCCCTCGGAGCCCGGCCAGAGTTTCCTGGCATATGCCTTCATGCTGTCTATCTCGCCCGCAAAGTGCTCCACCCATTTCATCACTATGTCATTGTGACCGGTCATCATAAGCGCAGGAGCAATAAACTCAAGGTCCTGGACATAATGGAAAGGGAAAGGATTGCCAGTGAAACCGTTGTCTGGCTGTATCATACCGTATTCGAAATCATCCAGTGATTCCAGCATATAGGCCATGGAACGCACCCACATTTTCTGCGCATCTTCATCCGGGAATGACATCCATCCCGTGTCGTTCCAGCATTTGTGCCATGCCCTGCGGCTTCTGATTGCCGAGAAAAGCCTATCACCGGGACTTACTTCTTTTCCGTAGGAAACGTATATCCGGCTTTTCCCCTCCGGAAGGAGGAATCTCAGACCATCGCTGCATTCTTCCACCTGAGCATTGGTGTGAAAGTGAAAGACAGATTCACAGTTATTGCGGGCCAGCGGGCATGAGACAGTCACTTTGTAGCTGTTGGAGGCGTATTTCTCAATGTGCGTCTCCTGTATCACAGTATCGCGGAAGACGGAGGGAAATGCCAGAAAACCCGAGATCGTAGTGGTTTTCACAGCCAGGCTGCCTCCCTGCACATTGAAACGGAAGCATGCAATGTCCTTGTGGCTATAGTCAAACCATGCTTCGGTATGCACCTTTGAGCCTTCTGACGTGGTGAAATCCGTACTCACCACCCCGTCATAAAAATTCTGTTCCTGCCTGTAGTCGCTTATCCCTTCCATATTGCCGTCCCAATGAATCTTCATTATTGGAAGACTGTAGTCGGCACTTGTGGGGGTCTTTTCAACTGCAGAGACAAAATTGAAGCGCCCCCAATGGTTGATATGGCAGAGGTGGGAGGCTCCGGTGCTGCGCGCGGCCTGCTCATCCGGGCTGAGATTCAGCCCCAGAGGTCCAAGCACCGTGCCGAAGCGTCCGTTGCCTATATATCGTCCTGCTGCGGCGTTTTCTTCGTAACTGGTGGTTACGATATCTCCCCTATGCACGATACCGCCCACATTGCCACTTGAAGCATACGCACAGACTATACTGCTAAAAACAAAGGTGAGTGACAGAAAGAATTTCTTCATACCATAATATTTGGGTATTAACAAAGATAGCAATATCTTTGAGAAGTTTATGGGCATTCTTATGAAGCATGTATCTTTCCTGACATTGGCTCCGGTGCTGTTGGGGCTGTGCCAGATTGCGCTGGCTCAGGAGAGCATTGTCGTTGATGGCAGCAGAACTACAGTAAAGATCAATTTCCAGGAAGCACCAGGTGCAATCAATCCAATGATATATGGCCAGATGCTGGAAGACTGCAATGATGGCATCATTTACGGCGGCATAGTCAACAGGGAGGGGAAAGAGAATCAGGGTGTGACAGAACTGCTGCGCCCTCTTCAAATACCAGTGATGCGCTGGCCTGCCGGAACTTCCATTTATGACTATGAATGGAGGAAAGGCATCGGGCCTGAGAGGACTGCAGTCCATGAAGAAATCTGGAACGGATACGAGTATTACACATTCGGGACAGATGAATTCATACAGTGGTGCACCCGACTTGGAATAGAGCCGTATATCAATGTGGGGATGGGCAACAACAATACATACTGCCAGTCTTTGGGCGAGGCTTTGGACTGGATAGAGTATGTCAATGGAGATGTCACTACACCATACGGCGCACTGAGAGCCAGAAACGGACATACGGATCCATATGGAGTGAAATACTGGTGTCTGGGGAATGAGAACTATATTCCATGCAAATTCCACAAGGCCGAGTCTGCCGATGAATATTCTTCCCAACTGCACCTATGGTCAAAAACAATCAAGAGTCTTTACCCCGGAGTCAGCATTCTGGGCGTAGGACACACCAGGGATTGGAACAGGACTGTCATTGAAAGATGCGGACGGGATGTCGATATCCTGACATTGCATTTCTATTTCGGATCCAGGATTGACGGAATGCAAATGCTGGACCCGGACAGGACCTTGTTTTCATCTGCGATGCTGGAGGCCAATCTCAAGAATTATATTGCTGATGCTGATGGCAGAGTAGAGTTTGCAATTGACGAATGGAATAACAGACATGACGTCAAGACGGGAGGATCGTTCAGGCTGATAAGAGGTGATGACCGCCGCCAGTATGATGTACCGACTACCGCATCGGTATTGAATGTCTTTATAAGGAATAGCCCCGGGGTTGTCATGGCCAACTACATCTTCCCTGTTAATGGCCATGGCCTGGTGAAGACCATCGATGACAACCATGCCTACAAGAGCTTGACATACAATGTCTTTGACCTGTATCACAGATATATGAAGGGGCACACCTTGCCGGTGTCGGTAAATGGCCCCGGGATCAGACAGGCGTCCTTGAAAGACTACTCCACTTTGGCCGGAGATATCGACAGCTCTACTCTGAACCTTGTCCAGGATCTGTGCTATATTGATGCCGCATGCGCTGTTGACGAAGATGGCATCATCAATATTGCATTGGTGAACCGTTCCTATGACAGGACACAGACGGTCAATATTGAAATGCCGGCTGGTTACCATGTATTCGAAGCCTGGTCTCTGGAATCCGACAAGGTAACCGATTTCAACACAGAGTCTGTGCAGAACGGATTTGAGCGCAAGGCGGTCAATGAAAAAGGAACCAGGATCAAACTGTCACCGTGCGGACTTGCAATTGTCCGGTGCAGTCTTATCTGTTCGCAGTCACTTTAACGGCAAGCACTGATTTGGATGTTATGTTGAATTTGGCGGCCTCGTCCCCGTTGAGTTCACCCCAGGCATCGGTCCGGATGGCATGATATCCATCACGGAGCTTGAATTCGACATCAAGGTCCTGATCGGAAATTGAACGGAGAATCACAAGGATGCCCCCGTCAACAGGTCTGACGCATGTGACATCGATTGAAGGATCCATTTTGAGCATGAAAGGCATTTCCATAGAGAAATCCTCTTTGACAGGGCATGTGACCAGGGCCCGGGTCTGAGAGCGTGCGAACCGGTTGGCGGCAGCCTTGTCCATCCGGCCGCTTCCCGGCTTCAAGGCATATCGGAACATGGTCTCCCCTTCCTGTGACAGAGCGAAGTTGGTATGCCAGTGGTTATTCATCACCCATGACCAGATGCAAGGAGTCTTGTGGATGCTACCAAGCCAGTTGCCGGAACTTCCAATAATATTTGCGGTCAGGTCTCCGACTTCGAAAACGGGAGCATTCATCGAGCAGATGGTGATATTGGCATCGTCGTCGGACACATTGACCCATCTTTGCATGGCTAGCCAGTTCCTGTTCGCCTCCGGCCACTGGTCGCCTTCGAGTTCCATGACACCCCATGGCACATCCGCGAACAGCCTGCAATTGTTCTTCAAATCAAATGCAAATCCGAAATGCAGCCCCTCCTTGTCAGTCGTGGCGATCTTGTCCACCATATTGTCAATATATACAGCGCTATCTCCGTCAATGAGAGTGATTTCCCTAACCAGCGTGTTGCAGCCTTCGGCGGACGAAACGACCCTCAGGGTCTTCACCACCGGACCATACTCTTTCCATGACATCCGGGCATCATAGGCCTGGCTTGCGAATCCGGATGACTCTCCGCCGTGAAGATATCTGTAGCTGTTGACATGGGCGCTTGACATCCTGTCCACGAACTCCTTACCTCCGCTCACAAGGCTCGTGATATCACCTGTCAACGGATCCAGGGAGACTGAAACAAGACCGTTATCGATGCTGCAGGCACCGCCGGGCATATTATCGGTTTTCTTCACCTTGTCGCAGACAAGCCTGTATTTCCTGGCTCCCATCGGAGGGATTTCTCCGGAAACGAATGCCAGGCTGCCGTCAGAGAGAATCTGCGACGGGATTCTGGCACCGCTTTCAAAATCAACGATTGCATTTGAATTCCGAGCGGTCTCAGGAGTGACCTTGACAAGTCCGGAGCGGGCGAATCCTTCGGTATTGAATACAGCGATGACTTTGCTCCCGGCAGCCATGCAAGTCTCCAGAGCCTTATCAGTGAGGTCGGCAGCGAGGCTATCAGTTGTAGTGAAGAAGGCATACTTTTGGGCAAGCATGGTATCCGCGATAGGTTTGTCAGGATAAATGAATGTCCAGGTATGCTCTGTTCCCATGATGGCATTTCTCCATGCCTCCGACACAACGTCCTTCGGAATGGCATTGCCGGTCATGCAGCTGAGCACCTCCGCCTGAGCAAGGCGTTCTTTGACATCACGGTGATGGGCGGTGTATCTGGCGCTTGTTCCAAGCCCGTCAGTCCAATACTCGGTATAGTCTCCGGAAACTTGAGGCATTGAATCCCTATATGGCTCATACGCGGCCACTATCTCACGAGAACCGCAAATGGAAAGGCGCGGGAATGCGAATTCTTCATTCCAGCTCTTTACTGCATCCGGCAAGTCTGCATCGATAGGGACATTGTCGGACATGCACCATGTCATTGGAAGGAAATCATATACATAAGGCGAGTCCCCGTCTTCCTCCAGCTTCGGAAGAACATTTGAAAGATAGTTGTCGACAAATATCTCCCTGGGATTGTCAGATTTTATGGTGAGAGGGATTTTTGCGGATTCGGTCGCACCGAGCATGTCCCAGAAGAAACTGTCGCGTTTCCTGATTGCAGCATCGCAATACGGCCCCGGCTGTATGAAAAGTGCCTCCGACTTGCCATCCGGGCCTTTCCACACCTTGGTCCTGAAGTTCAGTTTGTAAGCGGAACCGATTCTGTCGCCTCCGTTAGGAAGTGATATGATGTTCTTTATTCCCGAAATGGGAGCGATTGCAGGTATTCCCCAGGTGAAACCGGGGATGTCAACCTGAACCATCGTCTCGATCTTCCTGCCGGTAAGCTTTTCTATCCTGTGGGCGAAACTGAACATCTCGATGAGCTCTGACTCGTGGGCAGAAGAAGTATTTGTGTTGACATAGGATGCATCAACTGAAATGTATCCCTTTCTGATGCCTTCCAGCACTTTTTCACACTTCTCGGGAGACTCTTCTGCCAGATAGCGTTCCAACGCCCAGGACACCTCAGTGTTCCATACGAACCTGGCACCCTCAGGATAATCTTTCGTCTTTTCACCGAGAATTATCGCCTGCTCCATATTCCGTTTATGGACTTCTTCTATCACATCGGTCGGGTTCGTGTATCCGATATCGACATGCGAGTGAGGGAAGATCATGATTTTCCAATGTCTCATCTTCGGGACACTGACCTCAGCGCTGTCAATCCGTTTCTTCTTCTGGAAGAAAGCGATACTTGCGGTCTCGTTCCGGCTGACGCCATAATTCTCAGGGAGAAGAAGCTCGTACCTGCCCTCTCCGCACGGGGCAAGAGGCATACGTACGGTTTCTCCCGGAAGCGTCATTTCCGCTGATGTCAGGGGCACGGATGATTCGACATATACAAGTCTTCCGGGCTTGTTTTCCGAATTGTATTTGTATCTGTCTGTAACCGTGATTGATATTGGACCCGCCAAGGCTTCTGAAGCCAGAACGATGCTGGTGAGAATAGAAAGGAATGTATGTTTGAGCATATAACAAATGATTAATTCATATGCACTGATACCTGAGGGAACGGGAAACTGATACCACGCTCCGGAAGCATCTTGTATATTTTCTCGTTGGTGTCAAAGAACACTCCCCAGTAATCGGCTGTCCTTGTCCATATCCGGAAAGTGAATTCCACACTGCTGGGATTGAGGTTGAGAACTCCTACAAAAGGATCTGCAGGGGCGCCCTGCCCGGCAGTCAGGACTCTTTTATCAGAAGCGGCGATTTCAAGAAGCGCAGACCTGACATCATCGGCATCGGAACCATACTCAACACCAACCGAGAAATCAACCCGCCTGTAGTCCATTTTCGAATAGTTGTCGACTGTTCCGCTCTGCAGCGGGCCGTTGGGAAGAATTATCACCTTGTTGTCCACTGTAACTATTTTAGTGGATGTGATATTCACTTCTGAAACGGTTCCGGCATATCCCATGGCCTCGATGTAGTCGCCAGCCTTGAACGGTTTGAAAATCAGGATCATCAGTCCCCCGGCGAAATTCTGCACGATTCCGCTCAGCGCCATTCCGATGGCCATACCTCCTGCAGCAAGCAGTGCGGCCAGCGATGTCGTTTCCACTCCCAGCGCTCCGACAGCGATGATAACCACAAGCACCCACAGAAGTGCCGTAGCCAGGCTCATGGTGAAAGAGACAATCGCAGCCTCGGTGTTCTTCTTGGCAAAGAAACTCCGCAGTAATTTTTTCACCATACGGATAATCCATGCGCCTATCAGGTATATCGCTATGGCAGCCAGGAGTTTCAGCCCGAACTGGATTCCCTTCTCTACCAAGGAAGATACTATCTGTTCCGGCGGCGTACTTGAGATAGCCTGGATAGATGAAATGAACTCCTTTTCCATATCGGATTTGCCTAGTGTGTCCAATATTGCGGGTTTCGCCTGACCGGCAGCTTTTGCCGCCAAGGATATACTGAGAATGTTACGTACCATATCTACAACTGCATGCAGATGTCATCAGTCCTGACAATCACCCGCCTCACCGCAGACTCTGTCATGCAATGCAAAGATACGAAATAAAACGCAGACCGCCGGATTACTGATACTTTTTTCAATACCCCCGATTGCCTTTGTCAATATTTCAGCGGGCACCACATCCGGTCTATTCCAGCGGAGATGCCGCACGTCTATGACTCAGGCCCCTGGAATCAAGATAAGGCAGCTCCCTGTCAGCGATTATCGAATAAAATTTGTCAAAACTCATATCAGGAGTGGTGTTCCAGGCCCTGTCGAACACGCCGAGGGCCTTCGGCATCATTGCATACATGAACATATCCATACTACGCAACTGCTCGCTCCACAAAAGAGCTTCAGTACCGACCATGTTCTCCGGTTTCTCCAACACTGTGTCACAATCCAGGTCGTAAGGAAGGAACGAGAACGTTACGTATTCATCCACATAACCACCCCAGTTAAGTCCTCGTTCCGATCTATTGGAATTGTAAGCAAGGTCCATATAGTTTGTTTTCGCACCGCACAGAAGAACAGGATAGCCATCGTTCGCTAACATATATGGGAGTTCAGCTTCCTCATTGTTAGTGCTCCAGACATTGATATAGCCGGCATTGCGTATCAGCCTCTCCTTGGCCTCCGGGCTGAGATCAAAGGTGATTTCCTGCCAACCGTCGAGTTTGATGCCATGCGGCTCGAGCATATCCATCAGCCGGCCCAGATAATATTCCTTGAGCTGATATTCCTCAGTCCAACCATTTTTCTCCATAAATTCAACGCACGAAGGCATTCCAGTCCACGAGCCATCAGCAACCTCATCCCCTCCGAGATGGATTTCCGTCAATCGCATCCCGGCTTCTTCATACATTGACGAAATGGCATCGATGACCATTCCTATGAACTTATAAGTTTGAGGTCGGACCACATTGAGGACATTGTTGCGCCTGCCGGTAGAAGCCAGGAACGCATCCTGCTCATCAGGATCAACAAGCCTCAGCGAATCATCACCCGTACGGCGCCAGTAAGCCTCCATTGCCGAAATCGCAGCATAGGAATGCCCCGGAGTATCAATTTCCGGAACAACTTTTATGTGGCGGTCAGCCGCATAACGGAGTATCTCAATGAAATCCGATCGAGTGAAAAAGCCATGTGCAATGGACCATTTGTCATTGCGGTCACAACTCCCGTCATATGACGGATGAAGGCCGTTGACTTCCAGATAAGAGCCGTCCTTCTGACGGACAGGGAGCGCATGGAAGGCACCGAATGATGTCAGTTCCGGAATACCATCGATTTCTATTCTCCATCCTTCGTCATCCGAGAGATGGAACTGAAAGAGATTCAGTTTGTAACGTGCCATAAGGTCCAATACGGCGAAAACCTGTTCCTTTGAGTAGAACGAACGGGCTGCATCCATCATGAAACCGCGCAGTCCGAAATCCGGCCAGTCCTCGATTATCATCGCCGGTACCATGTTGCCGCCGGCATTCTCTTTCAACCTGTCAAGGGTGTTCCGGGCATAGAACAAACCGTCATCGTCTGCACTCTCGATGACCGCACCCCCATCGTCCAGGGTCAACCTGTACCAGCCATGCCGGCGTTCCACGTCCTCGATGCCGGATATCCTGAGAACCTTAACCGTTCCGGCATCCGCCATGCCTTCCAAAGCCTTTACGGACTTCAGGGACGGAATCATATCCTTGACATCCAGCGCTTCCCTGCGCCATGTAAAATTGTCATATGCCTCGACCGGCTCGTCCAACACACGGTATTCCACCTTGAGGTGCTTATCCTTATGTCCCGGGCGATGTAATGAGAAACCTTCAGGCATGAATGAATACCTCGGCAGGGACGACGCTGAATAACTTATGGACAGAGTATCCTTTCCACTTGCAAGCGGAGTGATGACGCAGTAACTGGTATTGAAAAGTTCCAGTCTGCACTCCTTGCTCTCCAATGGTTTCGGCTTCGCCGGATAGTAACTTCCCCATACTTCCCAATCCATTCCTGAAGGAGGATTGCAGATAAGTACCGTATGGACTGCTCTGTCCTTATCCGGGGAGCGGTCTCCCTCTATCCATATAATCGAAGTGTCCGGCGCGCACGCCTGAATCATGCAGGCCATTGACAAAAGGGGGAACAGGTTGAGTCTCATATCTGTATTTGCATTTTTATATTGAAGAAATAAAACCACGGGGCGGAATCCGGCCCATCAAGGACTGAATAGCCAATGTACAATCCGGGCTCAGGATGGTCTTTTCCTTGGCAAGCAACTCATACGGCAAATGTATGAATTATTTGTTTGTCCTGTTGTAAGTATTCCGGAATTCTGCGTAAAGCTGCATAGGGCTAAATCTCATAATATATTCCAGAAAAATGTCAATTTTTCTTATATTTGTTACCGGAATTTGATAAACTTTACATAAAGAAATCCATTATCATCTCAGCCGCAATGCAAGGTCATTGAGGTGAAGATTGAATACATGCTCTGCCAAAGCGGAGATGGTAACTCAGAAGGGTTCGGTAATGGCGGCAGTTATCCCGGAGATAATTGGACTAACAAATAGAGGAGAATATGTCATGAGAAAAATCATCATTCTGATTGCAGCCCTTACCCTGGCAATGAGCCTTCTTTCATGCAACAAGGATAATCCTGTCCCGGGCTCTTCCGACACCGGGAACTCATCAGTTATCAATGCGGCCGCCGGAACCGCCTTCACGAAAGCCGGTCTGGGTGAGCCAGGCACTGACGGCTATCCTACGATATGGTCAAAAGGCGACAAATTCTTCATCATCAATCCTGAAACATGGTGTGCAGAATACACACTTGACGATGCGTCTTCAGGCAGCACGGACGGCACCTTCACATGGAAGAACGGGGACATTTTCAATGCATTCGACAGCAAATACACCAAACCTATCCTCGATCCGGGCTGCGACTACCTTGCATTATTTCCAAGTGATTTCGGCACATGGAATGATGGCACCTCGGAGATCAGCGCTATTTGGCCTACAGTCCAGACCTACAGCATGACAGACCTTTTCATTCCTATGGCTGCAGCAGAGGGAGTCGCGGATGACGGAACATTGAATTTCAAATTCGATAATTTAGGTGGACTTCTCCGAATCAACATAAAAGGCGATGCAAAAGTGAAATCCATAACAATCAAAGCGGACGAGGGCATGTCCGGCGCTTTGGAATCCATTGAGATGGATGAAAACGAAGAGGGAGACTATCTTTTCAAAGCATATATGGGAAATCCGGATACCGACACAGAGAAATACATCAGGCTCGACTGCGGAGATGGTGTAGAAATAACGGATAACGGCAAGGATTTCTTTATCTCCATCCCTTGCAACTATGTGCTTGATGACGCAACGGATGAATTGGAACTGCACGGCTATAATGGCGTATCAATTACCATTATGGATACGGAGGGCAGGACATGCGTAAAGGAACTGAAATCGACGATGTCTCTTATGATCGAGCGCAGCAAGATAACGACTGTGGAACTCGACAACCTCGACTTCAATCATCAGGGCGTGTAACTTTGGAATGATGGACCGTACTGGTCAAGTTCATATTATTCTGACTCGAGTGCCTACTGCATGCTGTTCAGTTCAGGAGCAGGGCAGGCAGATTACAACTTTGACCGCTACATAGCCTTTCCATTACCATAACATGCGACAGGAGCCACTGTCAGGTCCAGAATAACGGGCATTTCCGCAGACGAAGGTCGCAGCCGGGGCCTCAAGGACAGTTTTGTCTGCAAGCCACAGCGAACAAGTGATATTTTTCCGTATCTTTGTACTTATGAAAAGAATTATCCTGATATTCTGCCTGATGTTCTCTGCCGTCCCTGCGGCAATAGCCGATGACGGCGGAGCCTGGCTCAGCCTCCAGCTTAACAAAGGCTGGCAAAAATCATACGCCTTCGCCCGTCTGGAGCACCGCTCGAACAATAATTTCGGAAGCACGGAAGCTCTGTTCACTGCCGTTGGTGGCGGATACAAATTCGCGCCATGGTTCAAGGCTGATCTCAGCTATGAATATTGGGACATCAATCCTGATCTCAATTTCCACAAAGCGGTCCTCTGCGGTACCGGCACGATAGTGAAGGAAGGCCTTTCCGTCTCGCTCAGGGAAAAGCTGGAGTTCGCAGTCAACCCGGCCAATTCGGCAACGAGCTTCACCCTGCGCACACGCCTCCGCGCACAATACAATTTCACGGACAGCATCTTCAGGCCATATGTCATGTCGGAAATCTTCACATGGTCCTCATGGATACGCTCCCTGCATTATGTCGGCACCGAACTGGCCATAGACAGACACAACTGCGTCGATCTGTTCTACATGTACCACCTTCCTAACGGGAACCAGGCGGTCCACCTTATCGGAATAGGCTATTATTTCTCATTCTAACAATATGAAGCCCTCAGCAATCCTCTTTCCTCTGTTCGCGTTGCTGCTTTCGGTGAGTTGCACAAGCAACCGCGGCATCGACGTAATTTTCGACACCGATGCCAACAATGAGATAGATGACCAGCACGCCATCGCCTATCTCCTGCTGAACGGAGACAGTTTCAACACTCTTGCCATAACCACCAACGTGACCGTCAACGGTTCCATACAGGCCCAGTGCGACGAGGTCCGGAGAGTTGCCACGCTTGTGGACAGGGATGTGGAAATCATCCCCGGAGCGACAGCCGGCTTCGAAGAAATCGTCAACACCCTGGACAATGCGGAATATGATGGCTGCGAGGCCGTGGATTTCATCATCCGGCAGGCCATGGCCCACTCTCCCAAGGACAAGCTGACCATCGTCCCGGTGGGCAAACTCACCAATGTGGCCCTTGCCATTGCGAAGGCGCCGGAGATAATCCCCAACATCAAGGTGGTGTGGCTCGGCTCGAACTATCCTGACCCTGGCGAGCATAACATGGTATGCGACATACCTTCGATGAACTATGTCCTCGACACCGATGTGGAACTTGCCATAAGCGTGGCCCGTTACGGGAAGCCTTCAGGGACGGACGCTGTCCGCGTGACGATTGACAGGGTGAAGGAGGATATAGCCGGCAAGGGTCCACGGGCGAAGACTCCGGTGACCGGCCGTCACGGCGGAGAATTCACCTGTTTCGGTGACTACTCACTCAATCTTTTTGAAAACATCGGCAAGGCTGCTGACGGTTCCAGGGCCCTGTTCGACATGGCATGCGTGGCAGTAGTGAAGAATCCGGAGTGGTGCGACGCGACAGTGATCCCCGCCCCGATTTATGTGGACGGGCAATGGGTCGAGCGCCCGGACAATGCCAGGAAGGTCACCATCCTTGAGAATTATAAAGGCAACGAGATCATAGACGATTTCATCGCCACACTTTCAGACTGACAGCTGGTGGTGGCAGGACAATGACATCATACCCCGGCGAACCAGCGGCTGCCCGGTATGAGCGAAAGAAGCTTGGAGGTCACGGCGCAGCAGATGAAGGTCAGCACCGCTATCACAGGTATGGCAGCCCACACCGGAACAAGCGGATTGGCAGCGTCTCCACCAATAACCAGTTTCGCAATCGGAGCAAGGAAGAACATATGCATCAGATACATTCCGAACGAGCGTTTGGAAATGCCTGTGATGGCAGCAGGAGCCGTCTTCCTCTCTATGCAGCTGAACATCAGGAAAATACCGAAAGTAGCGAGAAGCACG
Organism: Candidatus Cryptobacteroides sp.; assembly: GCA_045600405.1. Classification (GTDB taxonomy): domain Bacteria; phylum Bacteroidota; class Bacteroidia; order Bacteroidales; family UBA932; genus Cryptobacteroides. Next base: position 20,971 of record JAZRXV010000116.1, on the reverse strand, counting down.
TTAGGCGTGCAGAACTCCCATGCCCATTCCAATGACGGAGTCTCGATCAGCGTCCCCGGCGTACCTTTCCACCAGAAAGACCAGCCGGTGAAAGCGGCTCCGGCAAGGAAACATACAGCGCCGACCCTGAGACGTCTGCTCTTCCCCCAGTCCATATGTACCCTGATATAATGCGCCAGGACCAGATATCCGAGATAGCCGGAGCAATACCACAGTGCATGGAAGCCGTTCCAGAAACACTCGCCCCATATCTCGGCAGAAACGAACCTGTGTATGAACGGGATGAAGGTCGACAGCACGAACAGCGCAATGAACAGACGCTCCTCGGACGCACTTGACTTTTCAAGCCATGGCGACACCACGGGAATTATGAGGTATATGCTGATAAGCGGATACATGAACCACATATGGCCGGCCATTGACGGGAAATTCCACGGGACGGCCTTGAGGTCCTGAAGGGACTGCTCCCAGGTCATTGCGCCCCAGAGCGCAGGAAGCACAGAATAAAGCAGCATGAAGACAATCATCGGAGGAAGAATCCTGAGAAATCTCCTGCGATAGAACTGTCCCATGGTCTGCCCCGGCTTCATAGGCACAAGGAGGAATGCTGACAGCACCATGAACACAGGCACGCACGTCCTGGCACAGAAACCGTCATAGAAGGCCACCCAGAAACGGTTGGCCTCATTGGCCAGCATAGACATATTGCCGGCAAGCCCGGAACTGTCGGCACCGTAGAAATTCTCCGATGCATGCACCAGCATGACAAGGAAACATGCAACAACCCTGAGATAATCGGCAAATACTATCCTTTCCTTTTCCATATCAAAGCCCCCAATCCGCCTCGCGGTAACCGGATTCGACATCATCCTCGATATCATCCTCAAGGGACGGGAAGAAATCTATTCCGGTCATTGATTCCAGTTCATCTATGGACACTGCGCACTCGTCCAGCCAATAACGGCTGTCATCATTGTCCATGACGAATGCCACTGCACGGTATTTCCCATTCTTATTGGCAAGCACCGCCTTGAAGAAACTGTCCGGGACCACCACTCCCCTGTCTCCTATCTTCCCGTATCTGTTCGTCCCCACGATAGGTCCGGTCACGACCCAGACCCTTCCATACTGCTTTGCCCATGCACGCACCTGACGCTCAAGATATTCCCAATCCTTACCGTTCAGGAACTCATCCTGCGGGCACACGTTGGTGAAATAGAAGGTATCGTCCATCGCATCGGAACTCCATCTGAAATCCGCTGCCGGAGCCATATGTCCCTTGGTCCACCCCGAATCGTAGTAGTCCTCACGCATGGCCTGCCTGCCCTTCACCCTCTTGTCCATGCTGAACATGCGGTCCCCCCTTTCCTCATCGCCCTCTGTCTCCGCGTCGGTCAGCTCATAGGCCACCCAGTTGGGGATAAGGGTTTTCTGATTGTATGAAGACACATATCCGTCATACTCGACTATCACCCCGTCCGGACCTGCCGCCGGGATCTCCAGGAGCGTTCCATCCGGGACGGTGCCGGACACCTGACCGGCCTCCTCCGGCCCGGTCAGGAGATTCATAAGTCCCACCACGACGGCGGAAGCGCGCCCGTCACATGATACAAACACCATGCATGACAGGAAAACGGCAAAAAATCTATTCATCCGCAAAACTATTTTTCAATGATATAGACATCGTCTCCGGGCTCGGAGAAATAGAACTCCTCCCTTGCGAAAGTCTCAAGCGTGTCCCGGTTGGTGGACATCATGCGTATACGCCTGTCAAGCTCTGCGTTCTTCTCTTCGTAGAGTTCTATCTGCCTCTCCTGCTTCTTGAGCGTGAACCCTGCCTGTATCCAGCGTATCACATTGTCCTTCTTGACGAAAAGGAAGATGACGAACACTGCGGTAGCAATGATGGCATAGCGCAGGAAGGAGCGCTGCTCCTTTTTGTTGCCATCCTTGCTGCGGTCCCAGATATTGTCTTTCTTCTTTGTCATTGTGATGCAAAATTAATAAATTTGCGAGACAAACAACAAATACGATATGAAACCTACACTTCTTGTTCTCGCTGCCGGGATGGGCAGCCGCTATGGCGGTCTCAAGCAGATGGACGGCCTCGGCCCTCACGAAGAAACCATAATCGACTATTCAATCTATGATGCAGTCCAGGCCGGATTCGGCAAGGTGGTCTATATTGTCCGCGAATATTTCCTCGAGCAGTTCAAGGAGACCGTAGCACGCAAGTACTCCCACGTGAAGACCGTTGACGGCGAGCCTCTCCAGTTCGTTTTCGTGACGCAGGAGCTCGACAAGATCCCTTCACGATTCACCCTCAACCCTGAGCGCCAGAAGCCATGGGGCACCGCACATGCTGTCCTGATGGCGAAGGATGTCATCAAAGAGCCTTTCGTGGTGATCAATGGAGACGATTTCTACGGCAAGGAGTCATTCCGCATCGCCGGGGACTGGTGCCGCGAGCATGCAGCTTCGGAAGGAGTCTACGGCATAGTGGGATTCGCACTTGAGAACACCCTCTCCGAGAACGGAAGCGTTTCACGCGGAATATGCCATTACGATGAAGAGCAGCACCTCACCAGCGTCGTGGAGCATCTCAACATCATGCGCGACCCGGACGGGGTAGTGCGCGGAGACAATTCCGTGTCAGGCGGGCATGTGGACCTCAACGGAGGAGACCTCTGCTCAATGAACATGTGGTGCTTCACCCCGGACTACTTCTCCATGTCCGAGGCTATTTTCGAGGCCTTCCTCGAGAAGAACATCATGGAGCCGAAGAAAGAGTTCTACATTCCTTACGCAATAGACTGCATGATCCATGACGGCAGCGCCAAGTGCGATGTCCTCTCCACACCTTCCCACTGGTTCGGCGTGACTTTCAAGGAAGACCGTCCGGGTGTGGTGGCGAAATTCGCAGAACTTGTAGAAACCGGAGTTTATCCTTCACCTCTCTATTGATATGGCCGGACGGAAAGTCAATGATTTCAACCTTTTTGACCGTTATTCCCATTATGTCCCGGGTGTGGCGGACCTCCTTATCCTCCTCGTCTGGTTCATTGTCGGAGTACTGCTGGGCAATGTCGTCGCCCTCATTCTGACGGCAGCGCTCGGTGTCGATGCCGGTATGGAATATTCCATGATAGTGTCCTATCCTGTCATGTTCATTCCCGCCATGATATATGCCAGCGTCAAGAGCAGGGCAAACAGTTTCACGAAGCAGGGCATCAGGATTGACAGCGCCCATTTCGGAGCCGGAGGCGGACTGCTGTGCGCCGTCCTCGCAGCCGTCGGGACCATTGCCCTGGCTTTCTGCACGGATGCCGTCAGCGCTCTCATGCCTGATATGCCGGAGTGGCTTGAATCAGCCCTGAAGAGCATGACGAGCGGTGAGCTCTGGGTGGATCTGCTTTGCGTGAGCATCTTCGCGCCGTTCTTTGAAGAATGGCTCTGCCGCGGCCAGGTCCTGAGGGGACTTCTCGGCAAAGGAATGAAACCGGTCTGGGCAATCGTGATCTCCGCCGTCTTCTTCGCTCTCATACATGCCAATCCTTGGCAGGCAATACCCGCGTTCGTCCTCGGATGCTTCTTCGGCTACGTCTATTACAAGACCGGTTCGCTCAAGCTCACCATGCTCATGCACTGCGCCAACAACACCTTTGCGGTCATATGCAGCCATTCGGACAAGCTTGGGGAGATGGAGAACTGGAAGGACGTTTTCCCAGGGACACAATACTGGATAATCTTCGGAGCATGCCTGCTCCTGGTCATCCTCACAGTCAACCATTTCAAGAAGATCGAACTGCAGGACCCGCAGGGCAACTGCGACGCTGTCCCAAGCTTGTTCGAAGAATAGCTCACCGCCATGCTTGTAGTTTTGGAAGGACTGGACGGAGCCGGGAAGTCCACACAGGTCAAGAAATTCAAGGCATACCTTGAGCAGGAGTGCAGCAATCTTGAATACATCCATTTCCCGAGATATGACGCACCCCTCTACGGCGGCCTCATAGGCAAATTCCTCAGAGGCGGTTTCGGTTCCATAGAAAGCGTGCATCCGCAGCTTGTGGCCCTGCTGTTCGCGGAGGACAGGCACGGAGCCGTCCCGCGCATAAGGAAAGTGATCGAAGACGGCGGCACAGTGTTGCTCGACCGATATGTCTATTCCAATATCGCATACCAATGCGCCAAGTTGAAGTCGGACGAAGAGGCCGAGGAACTGCGTCAGTGGATATTCAACACCGAATACGGCGACTTCGGGGAGCTCAAGCCCGACCTCAACATATTCCTTGACGTACCTATCGGTTTCGTGGAGTCAAGCCTCAGGAAGAACCGGTGCACCGATTCCGGACACGACTACCTCCAAGGCGGGCAGGACATCCACGAAGCGGACATCGCTTTCCAGAAAAGGGTCCGCGACATGTACCGGAAGCAGGCGGCGCTCGATCCTTCCTTCATAGCGATAGACTGCTCCGACAGCAAAGGGGAAATGCTTCCTCCGGATGATATCTTCGCGAAAATAGTGGCCGCATATGAAGGTTGTAAGAAGGGTTAGCGCACTGCTCATCGGTCTGGTGTTCATCGTTTCCGGATTCCTCAAGATCATGGATCCGGTGGGTTCCGGACTCATAGTCGATGAGTATTTCAAGTTCCTCGGATTAAGGTTCCTGTCCTTCTCGTCCGGATTCACCGGCTATTGCCTGGCGTTGCTGGAGACCGTCACCGGAGCGGCCCTGGCCACCGGAGTATGGAGGAGGACTACAGCCATGGTTTCAGGGATAATGCTCGCCTTCTTCACCCTCCTGACCCTGATACTCATTATCTTCAATCCAAGCATGGATTGCGGCTGCTTCGGGGAGGCAATACACCTGACACACTTCCAGAGCTTCCTGAAGAACATCATACTCTGCGGTCTCTGGTCTCTGGCTTTCATACCGTTCAACAGCATATGCACGGGAAGGAAGAGGAAAAAGGTCAATTTCATCGTAGCTGCCACGGCGGCGGTCCTGTTCTCCGTGCATGCGCTGACATCCATCCCTCCTATCGATTTCACGCCATACTCCCCCGGCACCGAACTTTCGGAATCGGCGGGTACCATGCTTTCCTTCAGCAATGCTGACGGGGAATACTGCGACGACCTTGCCCTTGACGGGGACGTGCTCATCGTATCCTCCTATTCGCCGTCAAAGCTCAAGTCCAGGAATTTCAACGACATAGATACAGTATTTGTAAATGCTGTCAATTCCGGGGTACGTCCTCTGCTGCTTGTTGCATCAATCCCGTCAGAAATAGAATCCATCCTTCCTGACAGCACCCTGCTCCGCCATACTTATTTTGCAGACAGGCGTGAGCTGATGACTCTCAACAGGTCAAACGGCGGCGCTACCCTTGTCAGCGACGGGCTCATACTCACCAAGACTCCGGCCGGAGCGATAGCAAAGGATGCCCAGTTCCCCGGAGAATCGGCAGGAGACGCTACAATGATACTGCTTGCAAAGAAATCCGCACGCACCATCAAGACAGAAGGATTCCTGTTATTCCTGCTTGCCCTGGTGCTCCTATAGACTGCAGCCATGAAAGCAATGATATTCGCAGCCGGGCTCGGGACACGCCTGAGACCATTGACGGACAACATACCGAAAGCCCTCGTACCGGTCAGGGGCGTGCCTATGCTCGAGAGGGTGATATGCCGCCTGAGGGACAGCGGACTGTCAGAATTCGTTGTAAACGCATCCTATCTTTCCGGGCAGATTGTGGAGTTCTTCGGAAACCGCGACCTCGGGGTCAAGGTGGAACTGTCCCTGGAGGATGAGCCCCTCGAGACCGGTGGCGGGATAAAGAAGGCCTCATCCCTGCTGGCCGGAGCAGGACGAATCCTCATTCACAATGCCGACATCCTGAGCGACCTCGACGTGCACTGGCTGATCGGGCGGGACCGCATGCTTTCTGGGCAGGACGGGGCGGCCGCAACACTGCTGCTTACGGACAGCGAAGCAGACAGATACCTTCTATTTGACGAAAACATGCACCTCGCCGGGTGGACCAACGTCCGCACCGGAGAGGTCAAGTCCCCTTATCCCGATTTCGATCCGGCAGCATACCGCCGCTTTTCATTCTGCGGAATACATATCATATCCGAAGCCATCCTTCCCCTCATGGAAGAATGGCCGGATAAATTTTCAATCATAGATTTCTACCTCAGGGTCTGCGCTTCCCTGCCGGTCTGCGGAGTGGTGGCGGAAAATCTTCACCTGATAGACATAGGTTCACCCGAGAAACTGGCCGAAGCCGAAGCCTCGACATTCTGAGCGTACTGTTTTTCCCGAGTTGCCATTCCGGCAAGCATTTCCCCAGTATGGGCTTTCTGCCTCTTTGCATGCAGGGTCTCTGGGAGTTGTCATATTTGAAAGCATTTCCCCGTGAGGGGCTATGTCCGCTTTCAAATATGACAACTCCCGGAGGCCCCGAATGATCACGGTTTCCATTCGTCCGCGACCCTGCGGAGTACCGAGGTCAGATAAGGATAGCGTTCGAACGGCTCCGCAGTCAGTTCCCGGAGGCATTTCTGAGCCGGCTCCAGGCAGTCGAGGAAAATCCGCTTGCGTTCGAACAAGCCGCGGAAACCATAGGCCCCCATCTCCTGAAGCAACCTGACAAGGGTGATCTGACGGTATTTGGCGTAAAACTCCTCCTCCGAAGACACAGGTACATATTGCCTCAATGCATCAATATACACCAGCTCAAGTTCACGGCGCATCGCGGCCGGGAAATGTGTCCCGGCATTCCACAGGAACGAGGCCAGATCATATTGCACCGGTCCTCTGCGACCACCCTGGAAATCTATGAAGCAAGGCTCCCCGTCTTTTGAAATCATTATATTCCTGGCCTGGAAATCCCTGTACATGAAGGTGTTGCCTATACCCTCCAGAGAATCTTCCCGAAGTCTGTCGAAGTCGTCCTGAAGCCTTATCTCGTCGAACTCCAGTCCGGTGAATTTCAAGAAATCATACTTGAAATAGTTCAAGTCGAAATTCACCATACGCTCATTGAAAGCCTTGTCCGGGAAGCAGACATTCCAGTCGAGCCCGTCGGCGACCTCGAACTGTACGGACGGGAGTATCGCCATCACTTTTTTCAACCATCCCATCTCCTTCTCACCGTATTCTCCGGAAGCGATGGACGGCTTCAGCAATTCGAAAAGCTGCCCGTCACCCAGGTCCTCCTGCAGATATCGCATGCTGTCGCCTGATACCGCATAGACCTCCGGAGCATGAAGTCCGTGACGGCAGAACGAGGCGGATATGGTAATGAAAGCCCTGTTCTCAGCCGGGTTGGTCCCCACACATCCGATGACGGTACCGGCCGCTCCTGACATACGGTAATATTTCCTTGCGCTCCCTGAAAGCGGGAGGAGTTCGACTGACGCGGGTGCACTTCCGGCCCAGTCTTCATACAGCCTGACGAGTGTTTCCATATAGCAAAGATACCTGTTTTCCCCATGATAGTCAAGAGGGGTGCAGAAAGTCGGTTTTGAATAAATCGAAACAGTTTCGTAACTTTGTAAGTTATATATGAGACCGCTAGCTGACATATGGTTTCCTGCCGCAGTAGTGGCATTCGCCGCCTCCGCCGCCATCGGCACGGGCAGAGGCCCCGTGGAGCCGCATATGATCCCTGCCCCGGTGGAGATTTCGGCCGGGGACACGGTGAAATATCCGCACAACGGTTGGAAACTCAGGCGCAAGGGATCGCTCGAGGAATTGGAAAATGCGCTGCCGGCCGAATCCCTGCTCATCTCTTTCGAAGAAGAAGACTTTGCGGACACAATCCCCCATCTCACAGCAAGAGACACAATAAAGGTCCCGGATTCGCTCAGGCTTACGGACCCGTTCCGCTACAAATACTACGTCGCACTTATAGATTCCCTCACACACGTCACTGTCAGGGACTCCCTCAAGCACACTTCAGACTCGCTAAAGGTTTCTTCGGACACCCTGAAGAAACGGTTCGGCCGTTTGCATATGGCCGAGGATTCTGTCCGCTCGGCCGAAGATTTCCGGCAGGCCATGTCCGATTCCCTTGACTGGAGGAGGATTGATTCCATATTCGTATCCGACTCGACGGCTGCGGCAAAGGCCGCATTCCTTCAATGGTACAATTCCCTCGACAAGAAGGAGAGGAAGAAATATGATGCCGAACGCATGCTCCCTGTCAAACTCGCGGAGATGGATTCCCTCAAGAAAGTGAAGGAGGACAAGCAGGCCGTCAAGGACAGCATCACAGAATACACTCCGAGAATTCTGGAGACTTTCGCACTGCCGGACTCCCTGCAGTACAAACGTATCGTGGCATGGACAACCGACCCTGATTTCCACCGGATGGATACGTTCATCCCTGACACGACCTACAACCACCACTACAGGGATGACTATCCGTACCAGCGCAAGGACGTCAACGCCAGCTGGCTCGGGGTTCCGGGGTCACCTCTTCAATATTACAACTATTTCAACCGCAAGAGCGACGAAAAGGTTGATTTCTACGATGCGCTGGAGGCCTGGACCTATTCTCCGAGGACCCTGCCGCATTACAACTCGAAGACTCCTTTCACCGAACTCGCATATTTCGGCACACTGTTCTCAAAGGAGGCCAAGGAGACCGACAACCTGCACATATTCACTACGCAGAATATCACTCCGGCGCTCAACTTCAGCCTTCTGTACGACAGGTTCGGAGGAGGAGGATTCCTTGCCAACGAGACTACGACAAACAAGACTTTCGCGGCCCAGAGCAACTATCTCGGCAAGAAATACATGATGCATGCCGGCTACATCTACAACATGGCAAGCCGTCAGGAGAACGGAGGTGTCGCCGACAACTACTGGATCAGGGACACCACCCTCAAGGATTCCCGCGAAGTGCCCGTTGTTTTCGGAAACGGCACATCCTCACTTGTCAAGAAGAACACCTTCTTCCTTGAGCAGCAGCTGCGCATACCTTTCTCCTTCATCAGCAAGATGAAGGCACGCAAGGACTCCACATATGTCTTTGATGCCGACTCCCTCGACAGGGACATAACCACCGCCTTCATAGGCCACAGCAGCGAGTTCAGTTCCTACAGGCGCAACTACACAGACCAGATCTCCGATGAAGCCGGGAGGGAGTTCTACAACAACGTGTTCAATTTCGACCCTAACGCCAGCAATGACTCCCTGCATGTCTCAAAACTCGACAACAAGGTGTTCATGAGGCTGCAGCCATGGTCCGCCGACGGAGTCGTCTCCAAACTCGACGTCGGAATCGGGGATTATGTCAAGACATATTTCGACAGCACGTCACTGCGTCCGATGAAGCACAGGGAGAATTCGGCATACCTGTACGCCGGAGCGGAAGGCCGGATACGCAACTCCATATCCTGGAACGCAAAGGCCAACTACGTCTTCCTCGGACATGATTTCGGAGATATGGGAATCGAGGCCAACGCGGCCCTCCGCATCTATCCTTTCCGCAAGGCCAGGAAGAGCCCGGCATCCCTGAGCGCCCATTTCGAGACAAATCTCATGGAGCCGAACTTCTATCAGCAGCACCTCTGCACCAACCATTTCAGTTGGGACAATGAGTTCTCCAAGATATCCACGACAAAGATCCAGGGTAAAGTGGACATCCCTCACTGGAGGTTCAATGCCACGGTAGGCTACGCCCTTCTGGGCAACAATATCTATTATGACACCCTCGGTGTGGTGCGTCAGAACACCACGCCTATGAGTGTATTCAACGCCTCTTTACGCAAGGAATTCGTGCTCGGCCCGCTCCATCTCGACAACCGGGCGCTGCTTCAGTTCTCATCCAATCAGGAAGTGCTGCCGCTGCCGCTGGCCGCATTCAACGCAAGATATTTCTTCCAGTTCGTTGTCCAGAGGAACGAAGCGAAGACGAAGAATGTGATGGAGATGCAGATAGGAATAGACGCATGGTACAACACCCCATGGTACGCGCCTTCATATAACCCGGCGCTGGGAGTGTTCCACAACCAGAACAGGAACCAATATACCAACGGACCTTATTTCGATGCCTTCGTGAATGTCCAGTGGAAGAGGGCCTGCATATTCGTGAAATACCTCAACGCAGGTTCAGGCTGGCCTATGAAGCACAAGGACTATTTCTCTGCTGACCATTACATAGTCGGCAACAGAAGCGGCCTGGACGGTCTCAAGATCGGTATCTACTGGCCATTCTACACGCAGTCAGGCAAGCCGCACAGCCATGGCTCCTCCGGTGCAGGATCGTCGGCAGGAGGCGCAAACGAGCACTCGCATTCCGAAGGCAGCATGCCGGGAGGCATAATGGGTGGATCAGGAAGAGGAGGCAGGAGCCTGGAGAGACGATGAACAAGGAAAAAACAGCAGTTATCGTCACTGCCGCACTTATCCTCGGCAGCCTTATGGCATCAGCGGTACGCTGGTGGCAGGACAGCAGACCGCAGCCGGAACTGATCCCACACTTCAACGTCGTTCTGGACCTTGCATCTGCTCAGGATACCACACGTGCCCTCGTGACAGGCTATCACCACAATCTCATCAAGCAATTCGCAAATGCCCATGACAGGACCGTCGCGATACGTCTGAAAGACTACGGCGAATCACCTGCCGATTCCCTCATGGCCGGAAGCTGCGATCTGCTGGTCACCACTTTTGACAAAGTGCCGGAACACGACAGCCTGCTCCTTTCGCACCGCATTGACGGCAATTACATATGGATAATGAAGGAAGGGAGGAAGCCCGAAATGAAAGCCGCCGTCTCGTGGCTGAAAGACCACATCGGGTCAGCGGCCGACTCGACCGACAGGGAGAAATACTTCCATCCCTACGGTTTCCACCATGGAAAGGGCAAGGATTTCCTCAGTCCGTATGACGAGCTTCTCAAGGCCGAAGCGGACAGCCTCGGATGGGACTGGCGCATGCTGGCAGCAATAGTCTACCATGAATCCGGATTCCACATCGAGGCAGTATCGGTCCGTGGAGCACGCGGCCTGTCACAACTGCTGCCATCCACCGCCAGGCATTTCGGAGGGACCGACCTGCTTGATCCCGAAGACAATATCAGGACAGGGGCCAGGTGCCTGCGCAGTTACGCCTTCCGCTACCGCAACATCGGCGACAACCGCAGCGAATGGTTCAAATACACCCTTGCATCTTTCAACGCAGGCCCCGGGCGCATTGACGACTGCATCAACTATGCGCGCTTCCGTGGCAGGAATCCCTCATACTGGATCAATGTCGCTGCCGTCATTCCCGAGATGTGTGACGAGAGCATCATGGACTGCGGCGCCGTAAGGCTGGGGCCCTTCAAGGGAACGGAGACCTTGACATATGTGGACCGCATTTTCAATACATACCAGAGAATGTGTTCGGTATGCCCGGAATAATCAAAACCAAATTATATGAAAAAAACAATCCTTATCATGTTTACAGTACTTGCCCTGGCAGCCTGCCGGACAAATGACGCCGGAGTCCCTGCACTGGACCCTACAGACATGGACCTCACAGTATCCCCGGGGGATAATTTCTACAGATACGCAAACGGCGGCTGGATGCAGAAGAACCCGCTCAAGGCCGAATACGCCCGTTACGGCTCGTTCGATGTACTCGCCGAGCGCAATGAGGAGAATCTCAACGAGCTTTTCAAGTCAATGACCGGAATGGCTCCCGAGAAGGGTTCCACCGACCAGAAGATAGTAGACCTCTACAAGCAGGGGCTTGACTCAACCCGCCTCAACTCCGAAGGCAACGCTCCGATACGCAAATACATCGACCGGATATACGCAATCCAGGACAAGGAAGCCGTCATCAAAGCTGTCGCCGAAATGCACAGCAACGGTGAAAGGGCCTTCTTCGACTCCGGTGTCGAGGCTGACCTCATGAACAGCGACATGCAGGTTCTATACCTCAGCCAGGGAGGCCTGGGTATCAGGGAGCGCGACTACTATGTCGACGAATCCAACGCCGCCATGAAGGAAGGCTACCGCAAGATGCTTGTCAGACTCTTCGAACTTTCCGGCATCCAGGAGCCGGAGACCGCTGCCGCAAATGCGCTCGGCATAGAGACAAAACTCGCCGAAGTATCATGGACCAGCGTCCAGAACAGGGATATGGTCAAACTCTACAACCCTATGTCCACCAAGGAGATAGAATCAAAATTCAATGGATTTGATTTCAACTCCTATTTCGCCGCCATGGGCATCGCCCCACAGGAAAAGATCATTGTCACCCAGCCTTCGTTCTTCGAAGGATTCTCAAAAATCTTCAAGGCAGCAGGTCTCGATGAGATCAGGGACTATCTTGCGGCATGCCTGATCAGCGGAGCATGCGGCGCCATCAGCGATGAGTACTACACGGCATCCTTCGACTTCTACAGCCGCCAGATGAGCGGCATCACCGAGCAGAAGCCTCGCTGGAAGATGGCTATGAGCGTACCGAACGGTATTCTCGGAGAGGCTGTCGGAAAGATGTACGTAGCCAAATATTTCCCGGAAGCCAACAAGCAGAAGGTTCTCGACATCGTCAACGACCTGCGCACCGCCCTCGGCGAGCACATCGATGCCCTCACATGGATGGGAGACGAGACCAAAGCCTACGCCCACGAGAAACTTGACAAGTTCACCGTCAAGATAGGATATCCGGACAAATGGAAGGACTACGGAAGTCTCGAAGTCGATCCTGAACTCAGTTACTATGAGAACCTCCGCGCGGCAAACCGCTGGTATGTCAGCGACAACCTCAGCAAACTCGGGAAGGCCACGGACCGCAGCGAATGGGGCATGACCCCTCAGACAGTCAATGCATATTACAATCCTACCACCAACGAAATCTGCTTCCCTGCAGCAATCCTCCAGCCGCCGTTCTTCAACATAGATGCTGACGACGCTGTCAATTACGGCGCCATCGGAGTCGTAATCGGCCATGAGATGACCCACGGATTCGATGATCAGGGACGCCTCTTCGACAAGGACGGCAATATGACCAACTGGTGGACAGAGGCAGATGATGCAGCATTCCGCGAGAAGACAGGTGTGCTTGTGAAGCAGTTCAACGAAGTGGAGATACTCCCCGGCATCATGGCCAACGGAGAATTCACACTCGGTGAGAATATCGCTGACCAGGGCGGACTGAGCATAGCCCGCAGCGCCCTTCTCAACGCATTGGGAGGCGATGTCCCTGAGCCGGTCGACGGCCTCACCGCAGAGCAGAGATTCTATCTCGGCTATGCCCGCGTCTGGGCTATGAACATCACGGACGAGGAAAAGACCCGCCGCACGAAACTCGACGAGCACTCACTCGGACAGAACCGCGTGAATGTATCACTGCGCAATTTCCAGGAATTCTTCGATGCATTCGGCATCAAGGAGGGCGACCCGATGTGGCGTCCTGAGTCAGAACGAGTAATGATCTGGTAATGAATGCTGAAGGGTTCATAGCAGGACGTCTGCGTTTCAAGGGGAGGCTTGCGATGGCGGCGATAGCCATCTCCTTCCTAATCATGATCGCAGCCGTAGCCATTTCCGGAGGTTTCCGGCACGAAATACGCAACGGAGTGTCGGACATCACCGGAGACATACTGCTTACTGACTCTTCCTTCAACTACTTCAGCGAAAACGCCCCCGTCTCCTCCACTCCATCCTTCATAGGAGAGGTGGAGGATGTCAAGGGAGTGGAAAGCCTTCGCCCTGTCATATACAGGGCCGGAATAGTCAAAGCAGGCGACGATATCCAGGGCGTGCTGTTCAAAGGTGTGACCGGACGCGACTCCAGCATGCTGGTCACGATACCTTCGAGACTTGCCAGGAACCTGGGCCTGGGGGTCGGCGATGAAATGCTCAGTTATTTCGTAGGAGAGAAGGTCAAGGCCAGGAAATTCAAGATTGACGGCATATATGACAGCCTGGTCGATACAGACGAGAGCATGATTGTGTATGCCCCCCTGGAAGACATGCGCCGCGTCAACGGATGGGAGGAAGGGCAGGTATCCGCAATCGAGGTCAGACTGGACGGTCGGTTCAAGAGCCGTGCGTCAATCAAGGACAAGGCCGAAGAGATCGGAAGCATCTGCCTGCTGAACGCAACAGATGAAGATGACGCCCTTGTCGCCACAGCATCGACTGACAAGTATCCGCAACTTTTCGACTGGCTGGACCTCATTGATTTCAATGTGGTTGCCATCCTTGTGCTCATGACCATAGTTGCAGGATTCAATATGATTTCCGGCCTGCTCATAATGCTGTTCCGCAACATATCCACCATCGGCACACTGAAGGCACTCGGTATGTCGGACAAAGGCATAGCAGGAGTTTTCATACGGGTGGCCGCAAGGATCGTAGCCGTAGGGATGCTTGCCGGCAATGTGCTGGCACTGGCTTTCTGCCTCCTTCAAAGCAGCACACACCTGATCGGGCTGAATCCGGAAAACTATTTCGTATCGTTCGTTCCGGTTAAAGTCAACCTGCCGCTGATACTGTCAGCGGACATCATTTCCTTCACCGTAATAATCCTGCTGATGACGATACCGACGCTTTTCATCGCAAAGGTCGATCCGGCAAGGACAATACGTACGGAATAGCTATTTCTTATTGATCTCCCGCTCCGCCAGTCTCTTGTTGCGGATAGCCACCACATCCTCAGGATCAAGTTTCAAGGCTTTCTTGTAGAAGGATATGGCCTTCTTGTAATTCTTTTCGGAAACGAGCCAGTAGGACCCGATGTTATCGATGAACGCCGTATTCTTCGGATACAGTTTGTTCATTCTGGTCGACAGCCTGTAGAAGGCCCCGTAGGCGGCAGGAGTGCCGACTGCATATAATGAGAAGCAGAATTCCTGGATGGCATCGATGAAAGTAGGCTCATCGGTCGGTTCCCCGTCAAGTTTCCATGATTTATCCTTTTCATCGACAAGCTTGTTCAGTTCAGCCTCCGCAAGTACGGGATCCCCTTTCTCATAGCCAAGCAGTGCAGAGATCTTCATGAAACGGAACCTCAGTTCATCCGGATAGTTGCGGATATACTCGTCAGTAACGGTCTGGCCCTGTGAGAAGATCTCATCATCGTACTTTATGTCCTCGAAATAGTTCACGTCGTTGCCTTCTTCATCTTTCAAGGAAAGAACCGGCTTTGCACCCAGATACCTTGCATCGCTACTTGTTATCATGACGGTGGACTGGGACTTGCCCAGATAATAGTTTATCCTGCCGGCCTTCGGGGCCACAGCATCAGGATAATCGGCCTCCCATCTGTCCAGGATGGTTTCCACCCCCACTCCGCCATAGCCGACGTTGCGGACCTGCCTTTCATATTTCGCCGCATATTCCTCCTGGGTGGTCCCGGTCTGTGCGTACAGCGGCATCACTGCCAGAAGCACCGCCGCGCTAAGAATCATTTTCTTCATAAATTGATATCCATTAGTATCCTCCTGTGCTGCGGGAGGAGATTGTTGCATCTTTTTCCTATATTCTTGACAAATCCCAGCGGGACGTTCCTGTAGGTCAGCACCAGCAGTCCGAGAGGCGCGTCAGGCAGCACAATGGTATCGCGGTGCAGATAGTGGAGGGCCGTAGGCTTGTCAATTTCCACACATGGATATGCATTCCTATCAAAATCCATGCACAAAGGAGCGTCCGGATCAAAACCCGTCTCAGCCTTCCTGTACGGCCGTATCACATCTGTGATCCCGGCAACCGGAGTCCCTGCGGCGGAAGTCTTCCTGAGTGCGCCCACCCACTGGCCTTCACCGGGCACTTCCCCGACCTTCAGGAGATTGCCGCAGGCTGTCTGCTTCACCCCATATTCTCCGAATTCGTTCTCCGGAGCAATGATTTCCCCGCCCAGTGCGGATGCAGCCCACATGAGGTTGTCATCGTTCTCGCACTGCTCGTAGGTGCATGTGGAATAAATGAGCAGTCCGCCTTCTCTGAGTGCCGGCCAGACATCGGCAAGGATGCGTTTCTGGCGCGCGGCACAAAGGTCCACGACTTCGGGGCTCCACTCCTCCCTGGCTCTGGGATCCTTGCGGAACATTCCTTCTCCGCTGCACGGCACGTCTGCGACTATCACGTCAAAATATCCGCCGAGCCTTGCGAAGGCCGCCGGGTCTGCGCTGGTGACAACCACGTTAGGGTCTCCCCACCGTATGACATTGTCGTACAGCACCCCGGCCCTCTGCTTCATCACCTCATTGCTAACAAGTTCGAAACCGGAACCGCAGGCCTCCCTCAGGGACGCGGACAGGTCGGTCGTCTTGCCGCCCGGTGCAGCGCACAGGTCCAGTACGCGCAGCCCTTTCCCGGCCGGCATGAGCTTGCGGAAGACATGCCCGACATACATGGCGGAGGAATCCTGCACATAATACACACCGGCGTGGAAAAGCGGGTGCAGTGTGAATACCGGACGTTCTTTCAGGATATATCCGTATGGAGACCACGGCACGCGTCCGGCACCCTTGAGGATGGGAAGTTCGCTTGCCGGCCTCTTGAAAGGATTCAGGCGGACCGATACGGAAGCCTCTGTCATCATTTGAAATTCTCAGGATTGAAATCGACAGGCACGCCCTCGGGCATCTTGCCGTTCGACACATCCTCAAGCCCCTGCACCACTTTGTCGAGGGCCTCCCGTATCCTGCCTCCGAGCATAGCCTTCATGACAAGATTGAGATTTGCGTCCAGTTCAATCCAGAAATCAGTCTTGTATGGAGTGGCGGAAGCATCGAAATGCGCGACGACAGCGAATTCAACCGGAGAATTGGTGCTGATGATACGGATACGGTCATAAGGACGCCTTTCATCCACGGCGACTGCTATGGTGAAACCCTGCGCGGAGGCCGTCAGAGTGTCATAATCCGCCTTTATCGCATCCTTGTACTGCTCCGGAAGCATCCGGGTGAAATTGCTGAGATCCACGAAGGTCATGTAAAGTTCAGCCTGGCTTTTGGAGACCAGCCCGTGTCTGCTTTCGTAATGTGCCATTTTTTACTATTTTTGCATCTATCTGCAAAGATAACAATTTTCCGATGCACAGGATATATTTCGAGAAGCGCTGCATAATCATATGCGAACCGGACGCCCAGTCCCTGGCAGACCCCAACTCCATCGAATTCCACATGGGCGAAAGGGTTGATATCCATACTCTCGTCAACCTTTTCAAGGCATCGGAGTCCCTCAGCCGCATTTTTATCCCATCACCAGACACAGAATGGATGTATCGCAAGATCTGCTCCGAATTCAAGGAAGTCGATGCCGCCGGAGGTCTTGTCCGCAACAGGCGCGGTGACTATCTCCTCATCAGCCGCAACGGACTGTGGGACCTTCCGAAAGGGCACGGGGAGGCAGGAGAGAACATAGAGGTGACCGCCCTGAGGGAAGTGCAGGAAGAGACCGGCATTGACCAGATAGAGACAGGTGACCTCATTTGCGTGACCGACCACTGCTATTTCCGTGCAGGACAGTGGCATCTCAAGCACACATGGTGGTATAACATGCTATACACCAATCCCATAGACCTGACACCGCAGAGAGAGGAGGACATCACCAAGGCGGCATGGGTCGCCAGATCCAGCCTGCCTCCTTTCCTCAAGGATACCTACCCTTCCATCCTGGAAGTTTTCAGGGAAGCCAAAGTGTGAAACTTTTTGTACGCTTTATCCGTATATAAAAAGTTAACACATCTTTGGACAACAATATGAAACTCTCTCAATTCAATTTCGATCTCCCTCAGGAAAAGATTGCAACCACCCTCATGCCGGAAGTTGACGGCAGGATACAGTGGCGCGACGAATGCAAGCTGATGGTCCTCCATAAGGACACGGGAGAGATCGAGCACAGGAAGTTCAAGGATATAATCGATTATTTCGGCAAGGGCGACAGGTTCGTCCTCAACGATACCAAGGTCTTCCCCGCCAAACTCTTCGGCAAGAAAGAGAAGACAGGCGCAGACATCATGGTGTTCCTGCTGCGCGAACTCAACCGCGAGCAGCGCCTCTGGGATGTCATAGTGGATCCGGCGCGCAAGATCCGCATAGGCAACAAACTGTATTTCGGGGATGACGAAAGCATGGTCGCCGAAGTCATCGACAACACCACTTCGAGGGGAAGGACACTCCGTTTCCTCTATGACGGTCCGTACGACGAATTCAAGCAGGCGCTCTTCGCCCTCGGTCAGACGCCGGTACCCGAGTGGGTCAAGGAGTCCCCGGACGAGCGTGACGAGGAGGAGTTCCAGACCATATTCGCCGCCAACGAAGGCGCAGTATCAGCTCCCGCCGCAGGGCTCCATTTCAGCCGCGAGCTCATGAACAGGATGATCCTCAAGGATATAGAGAAGACATTCATCACAGTGCACATGGGTATCGGGCATTTCCGCGCAGTCGACGTGGAAGACCTCTCCAAGCACAGGATGGACGGAGAGCGCATGATCATCACCGACAAGGCCGCAAACGAAATCAACTCCACCAAAAGGTCCGGACACAAGATATGCGCTGTCGGCGTGACGGTTCTCCGCAGCCTTGAGACCTATGTTACCACAGACCACGAGGTCCGTCCTAACGACATGTGGACCAACAAGTTCATCTTCCCTCCATATGATTTCGCCGTGCCTGATGCCATTGTATCCAACTTCCATCGTCCGCAGTCCACGATGCTCATGGCCGTGGCGGCATTCGGAGGATTCGAGAAGGTCATGAACGCATACAACGAGGCTCTGGAAAACGATTACAAGTTCGGTCCATACGGAGACGCGCTCCTGATCATTTAATTTCCGACTTTTGTTTATTATCTTTGTTCCGGACTCCCGGACTATGGAAAATGGACAAAGATATCCTTCCGAAGTTGAGTGCAATCGCGCTCAACTCCATTTTCGGTTACGAACCGAGATTCTCTCACCGCATCATTGATGCCCTGGGGTCCGCTGAGGCGGTATTCCAACTGCCTCAGGAAGAAAAGAGGCGCATCTTCGGACCCTGCAGCAAGTATCTCCCGCTTATCAACGACGACAGCCTTGAAAAGGCGCGCGCCGAATACTCCCGGCTCAGGGACGAAGGTGTGCAGGTGCTTTCCATATTCGACAGCGCCTACCCGGCCACACTTCGCGAATGTGACGATGCCCCTGTCGCATTGTATGTCAGGAGCGCCACGGATGTCTCCGACCTGTTCAACAGGACCCCGGCCATTTCGGTGGTCGGCACCAGGGACATAAGTCCTTATGGGAAAGAATGGTGCTGTAGGATAGTACGGGCACTGGCTGATTCCGGGGCCGGGCCATCCGTGGTCAGCGGCCTTGCGATCGGCGTGGACGTCACGGCCCACATCATGGCCATGGACTGCGGGCTTCCGACAATCGCAGTTCTGCCCGTCGGGATAGATGACGTGTACCCGGCACGCCACCGGCAGGTGGCACGGAGAATATCGGAGACAAAAGGATGCGCCCTGATAACCGATTATCCCCCGGGTACACAGGCGGAAGCCTTCAATTTTCTCAGGCGCAACCGCATCATTGCCGGGACCGGGCAGGCCACGATACTGGTGGAGTCCAAACTGCATGGAGGAGGCATGATGACCGCAAGGCTCGCATCCGGATACGGGCGGGATGTCCTGGCCCTGCCGGGGCGCATGGACGACCTCAGGTCGCAGGGCTGTAATCTATTGATACAGGAGAAGATAGCAGAGCCGGTACCGGCACTTGGAATATTACCCCGCACACTGGGGCTGGGGGAACGGATCACCAGGAGGACAGCCGACCTGGAGCAGGCGGTCAGAAAAAGGTACTCGTCCACCTATGAGGGTCCGCCGGTGGAAGAACTGGTATCAACTGTCCTGGCCATCAGAAAAGAAAGGGGCATATCGCTTGACGGACTATGCACATCGCTGCAGATGGACTACGCCAAGGTATCCGTCATAACTGGCATTCTGGAGAATGACGGATTTATATCGGTCGATCTGCTCCAAAGGTGTACCATAAACTCCAAAATTTATTAATTTTGTAACTTATGGAATTTGTGGACACACATACCCACAACTATGACGCCGCCTATGAAGGCTGTGAAGATGAGGTTATAGCGAGGGCCGTGGCAGCCGGGGTGAGGACAATGGTGCAGGCGGATGTCGACAGCCGCGAGCGGGATGCCATGTTCAGCCTTGTCGAAAGGCACCGCGGCACCCTGTATCCCATGCTGGGACTGTATCCGGGGTCCGTCAACGGGACGTGGCGCGACGAGATAGACAGGATGCTCCCCTACAGGGACAGGGGTATCGTGGCAGTTGGAGAGATAGGGCTGGACTACCACTACAACCTCGAATTCCGCAATGAGCAGAAAGAGGCATTCCGCGTCCAGCTTGAACTGGCGCACGAATGGGACCTTCCGGTCAACATCCATCTCCGTGAGGCGACGGAAGACTTTTTTGAAGTAATTAAAGACTGTGCCGGCCTGGGGCTGCGCGGCAACCTGCATGCTTTCAGCGGCAGCGCAGAGACCTTCCGGAGGCTCAGCAGATACGGCGACTGGTATGTCGGGATAGGAGGCGTGCTCACCTTCAGGAAGGCATCCATAGCCGAGGACATCAAGCACATACCGCTTGAGAGGATAATACTTGAGACCGACTCCCCATACCTTACTCCCGTACCCCACCGGGGCGAAAGGAACGAGAGCAGTTTCATACCTATAATTGCAGAATACCTCGCCGGACTGAAGGCGATTCCGGTGGAAGAGGTAGCAGACGTGACAACCAGAAACGCTAAACAACTGTTCGCCATATGAGTTTATTCAATGACAAACCTACAAGGGCATCTTCAGTGCTGCTGATCTACACCGGCGGCACGATAGGCATGAAGGAAGACCCTGTCGACCAGACCCTCAAGCCGTTCGACTTCAGCGGCATAGTCAGGGAAGTGCCGGAGCTGCGGAAGTTCGCGGTCAAGATCGACTCCTTCACCTTCACCCC
>JAZRXV010000115.1:0-14258 GCA_045600405.1 Candidatus Cryptobacteroides sp. | reverse complement strand
GTTGCAGGTGAGACCCTTCCGTTCAAGGTTGTCGAGCTTCGCCGCAGCACCCGCCGCATACTCCTCAGCCATCTCCGCACTTATGCAGAGGTGAAGGAGAAGGCTGTTGCAGCAGAGATCGAGAACACCAAGAAGGCCGTCAAGAAGGTCAATGCCAACGTTGAGAAGACCACTCTCGGTGACATCGATGCCCTTGCAGCTCTCAAGGAGAAACTCGAGAATTCAGCAGAATAATGAATTTTACACTCAAGATAATGGGCACGGCTTCGGCCATGCCCATTTCTGATAGAAATCCAAGCGCCCAGATGCTTCAAGTTCATGGGCGCTTGTTTCTTATTGATTGCGGTGAAGGTACCCAGAAGGCGATGCGCAAGGCCCACCTTTCTTTTCTGAAAGTTGAGGCGATATTCATTACGCATACTCACGGCGATCATCTTTTCGGCCTTTTCGGCCTGCTCAACTCCATGGCCATGTATGGCAGGACAGGCAGGCTTGACATATACGGGCCGCAGCCTCTGGGATCCATAATCAAATTCTACAAAAGTTTCTTCGGGGATGCGGACAACTACGAGATTGTCTACCATCCTCTCACTGGAAAGGGACTTGAGTTGGTGCACACTTCCAAATGGGTGAAAGTCAGCGCATTCCCTCTCAAGCATAAAATCGCCTGCTACGGATACCGCTTCGACGAGATTCTGACGGACCGCCGTATTTCAGAGGGCGCGGTGAGCGGGAAATCCTATGCGTATTGCTCGGATACCATTCCTTTCCCTGAACTCGCCTCGTATGTCAGCGGGGTCACAGCCCTGTATCATGAGGCTACCTATATGGAGGAGATGGCGGACAAGGCGGCTGCGCGTTTCCATTCCACCACCCGCCAGGCAGCGTTGTGCGCCCGTGAGGCCGGTGCCGGCAAACTCATTGTCGGGCATTATTCATCAAGGATTACTGATTTCGATGCATTCATCGCAGAATGCAGGGAGATTTTCCCGGACACCGTGGCTGCGGCGGACGGAGATGTCTACGAAATTTAGTATATTCGCATCTGATGAGACGATTGTTCATTATCCTTGCCGCCCTCACGCTTCTCGCTCCGGCCGACAAGACTCCGCAGGAGAAATATATAGAGAAATACTCGGACCTCGCTGTCAGCGAGATGAAACGCAGCGGTGTGCCGGCGTCGATCACCCTTGCCCAAGGCATGCTGGAGTCATCGTACGGCAATTCCCCGCTTGCGAAAAAGGGCAACAACCATTTCGGCGTGAAATGCCACAAGAACTGGAAGGGAAAGAAGATGTATCATGATGACGATGCCGCCCACGAGTGCTTCAGGATGTATGCGAGCGTGGAGCAGTCATATCAGGACCATTCGGATTTCCTGCGCTACCAGAACCGCTACAAGTCCCTTTTCGACCTTGACAAGACGGATTACAAGGGATGGGCTAAAGGATTGAAGGCCGCAGGCTATGCGACCGACCCGGGTTATGCCGGCAAGCTGATACGGCTCATCGAGGAGTATGATCTGGGACGTTTCGATTCCGATATCGTCGTGGAAGTGGAGGCTCCTCTCGAAGTCGAGCGTCCGAAGAAAGTCGAGGAGGTCGCAGCTTCACTGGGCCGTGTCAGATATGAAGAGGTGGTGAAGTTCTCCCTGAGCCGTCAGGTCTATGTCCAGAACGGAACTCCTTTCATCTATTCCATCCAGGGTGAGACATATGCTTCCATAGCCGGGGCCAACGGCTTGTTCCTGAAGGAACTGCTCCTGTACAACGATCTTTCTTATAACGCTCCGCTGGAGACCGGCACGGTCGTATATCTCCAGAGGAAAAGGAAATATGCGGAGAAGGGGATGGACAAACTCATCATAGGTCCCGATGAGGACATGACCCTGCGCGACATATGTCAGAAATATGCGGTGCGCATGTCCAGCATACGCAAGCTCAACAATCTCCCTCTCGGGTATGTTCCGGAAGAGGGTGAGACAATACTGCTCAGGAAATGAAAAAGACGGCGATACTTATATTCCTTGCGATAGCGCTTATCCTTGCCATTACCTGCGGGCGTTGGTACAGGGATAACAAGATGTCGAATTTTTCCGGAAAGACCGAACTGTATGTGAAACCGGGGGCAACCGTGCAGGATGTCCTTGATATGCTCGGCCCCAACACCATAAGCATGAAGAGCCTCGAGCGCACTTTCGATGCCAAGCAGGTGAAGGAATACATGAAACCCGGCTATTATGTCGTGACTGCGAAGAATTCCAGTGTCTATGCAGCCAGGATGCTTAACAACGGCTGGCAGTCCCCGGTCAATCTGACCCTGTCGGGCTCTATGAGGCTCAAGAGCGACATAGCAAGGAAGATTTCGAACCAGATCCTTATAGATTCGGCAGAAGTACGCAAGGCCCTTGATGACGTTGACCTGCTTGCGGGGTATGGCTTCACCCCGCGCAATGTGTTCGCGCTTTTCCAGGCTGACACCTATCAGGTGTATTGGACCGCATCCATGAAGGATATACTTGACAGGCAGAAAGAGGCATACGATGCATTCTGGACTGATGAGAATGTGGCGAAGGCGAAGAAGGCCGGACTTTCGAAGATGCAGGTGTCCATACTGGCATCCATAGTCACGGCTGAGTCAAACCATGCCCCGGAACTTCCGAAGATTGCCGGGGTGTATCTCAACCGTTTGAATACGGGGATGCTTCTCCAGGCCGATCCTACCGTTGCATTCTGTTTCAACTATTCACTCAACAGGGTGCTCAAAAGGCATCTTGAAGTAGAGTCCCCGTACAATACCTACAGGTACGCCGGACTTCCTCCGGGACCGATCTGCGTACCGACGCGTGAATCCATGGAGGCTGTCCTCAACCCCGATTACGGCGGGGGAAACCTTTATTTCTGTGCCAATCCTGATTTCAGCGGCACACATGTCTTTGCCAGGACGCTTTCGGAGCACAATGCCAATGCCGCTGCATTCCAGGCGGAATTGAACCGGCGTGCAGCCCAGAAGCGCCGTGCCTCCAAATGATATAATTCCATAAATTTGCAATCATGGAGGATATTATCAGCAGGGCCCGTGTCATCGCGGCCGACATATTGAGGGATGAGACCCGCTATGACGGAAGTCCGTTCATCCAGCATCCTGACGGAGTGGCCAGGATAGTTGAGGATGAGGTCGGCCTTCCTAAGGAATGTGTGGCGGCGGTGTATCTTCATGAAGCCTCGCGCATCCATGAAGGAGTTGACCTGAGCGCTTTCCCGCAGGATATCAGGACCATGGTGGATGGCTTGAACAAGATATCCGGCATCAAACCCAAGGACACCAGGCTGGAGGCGGAGAACTACAAGAAACTGATCGTACAGTATTCCACAGACCCGAGGGTGGTGGTGATAAAGATAGCGGACCGTCTTGAGGTGATGCGCAATCTCGGCATGTTCCCGAAGTCTTCGCGCGAGCAGAAGCTTCTGGAGACCCTGATGCTGTATATCCCGCTTGCACACCAGCTCGGCCTCTACAATATCAAGAGCGAACTGGAGAATATCTACTTCCGTTTTGCCGAGCCGGAGCAGTTCCGGCAGATAACGGCCAAACTGAAATCCACGGAGAAGGACCGCAAGCGCCTGACTGACGAATTCATCGAGCCTCTCAAGAAGAAACTCTCCGATGCCGGGATTGTCTACAAACTGAAGATGCGTACAAAGACCGCATATTCCATCTACAGGAAGATGCAGGTGCAGAAGGTGCCGTTCGAAGGGGTGTATGATGTCTTTGCCATACGTTTCATCATAGACTGCGATCCGGACCCGGCAGTCGAGAAGGACCTTTGCTGGAAGGTGTATTCATATGTGACCGAGGAGTATGAGCCGGATACTTCCCGCCTGCGCGACTGGCTCACGGTGCCGAAACCTAACGGTTATGAGTCCCTGCATATCACGGTCAAGAACAAGGCCGGCAATTCCCTCGAAGTCCAGATACGTACCCGCAGGATGGATGATGAGGCGGAGAATGGAGCCGCGGCACATTGGGCATACAAGGGGATAAGGCATGAGCAGTCTATGGATCGATGGCTTGTGTCCGTCAGGAACAGCCTGGAGCATCAGGCCACCATCAAACCTGAGGATATGCCGCTGCCTCCAAGTAACGAAATATTCGTATTCACTCCTACAGGTGAGCTCCGCACCCTCAAGGAAGGCTCATCTGTGCTGGATTTTGCCTTCAGCATCCATTCCAATGTGGGCTCGCATTGTGTCGGCGGGCGCGTGAACGGCAAGGCGGTCCAGATCAAGGAAAAGCTCAAGACGGGGGATGTCGTGGAGATACTCACCCAGAAGAACCAGAGGCCGGGCCGCGACTGGCTCTCATGGGTCGTCACGAACAAGGCGAAGACCAAGATAAAGCAGGAACTTGACGCTGACGAGCGCAAACTGGCCAAAGAGGGCCGTGAGATACTGGCCCGTCGTCTGAAGAACTGGAAACTGGAGTTCCCGGATGAACTTATGGTCGAGTACATGAAGGCTCACAAGTACTCATCCGTGCTGCCTTTCCTGGCCGGCATCGCGAACGAAGAAGTGGATATCAATGATATCAAGGCCTTCATACAGCAGAAGGCGGTCCGCCATGCACATGAGGAGGAGAAGGAGGACAGGGTGGACATAACCAAGAATCCTACCAGCAGTGACGACATCCTTATCCTTAATGCCAAGGACATAAAGGGTATGCAATATAAGATGGCGCGATGCTGCAATCCCGTTTTCGGGGACGATGTGTTCGGTTTCGTGACCAGGACGCAGGGCATCACCATCCATCGTCAGAATTGTCCGAATGCCGCCCGTCTCCATGAGAGATACGGATATAGGGTGCAGAGAGTGTGCTGGCAGGAAAGCACCGGAGGCGGAAATTTCCAGGCGGCCCTGAAGATTGAGACCCAGTTCGACCATTCCGTACTGTCCAAGGTTATGGAAACCATATACCAGTTCAAGGCCTCGATACGTACTTTCGATGTTGCGGAACTGGAGAAGAACCATGAGATGGTATATGAAATCACGGCGAGGGTCCTTGTCCCTTCGCTCCAGGAACTTGACAAGGTGGTGTCACAGGTAGGTGCCATCAAACTTGTCAGGAGGGTCACCAGGTTATAGGCCCCAGTTCTTGAATGGATTGAGGCTCAGCTGCGAATTATAGTATCGGCGGTCTCCGGTCACTTCTTCCCCAAGCCATCCCGGTATGGCGAAACTGTCATCCGGGCTGTCAAGTTCGATTTCCGCCATCACCAGTCCCTCGTTGTCCCCGTGGAATTCGTCGACCTCCCAGACATGCACTCCGTCCGCGTTGCGGATCAGATGTCTGGTCTTGTCGATGAATCCGGATTCGACCAGGGACATCAATTCCCTGGCATCCTCGATATCTATTTCCTTCTCCCATTCGAAACGTCCCAGTCCGTCACCTCCGCTGGGCCCCTTGATGGTCAGATATCCCTTGTCATCCCGTATCCTGACGCGCACTGTCCTGCCGGATGCCGAGCAGATATAGCCCTGCATGATGTGGGATGAGTCAAATACATACTGTCTGAAGTCGCCCTTGACCAGAAATTTCCTTTCGATTTCGAGTGCCATATCAATTGTCTTTCCAAACTTTCAGATATTCCTGCAGGGCCCACATCTCATCGCGGTAGTGGGCGGCCTGTGTGAAGTCGAGTTCCGCGGCGGATTTCTTCATCCGCTTGCGGTCGTCTTCAATCATCTTCTCCACCTGCGCCCTGCTCATGGACCGGATGACAGGGTCCTGAAGCACTGCCGCAAGGTCTGCCGTGACATATCCGTCCACCATGGCAGAGCCTGGTGCGCGATGGGAGTCATGTCCGAATCCGACTGTGATCTCGCCTTTGCCGAGGTCTGACGGGTTGGGGATATAGACCGGATCGTCATATGAATTCGGGGCGCTGACCCGTCCTGTGGTGCCGTTTGCCAGTCTCGGATTGA
The DNA here is from genome assembly GCA_045600405.1 of Candidatus Cryptobacteroides sp. Taxonomy (GTDB): domain Bacteria; phylum Bacteroidota; class Bacteroidia; order Bacteroidales; family UBA932; genus Cryptobacteroides. The sequence goes on along the minus strand of JAZRXV010000115.1, from coordinate 8,277 downwards.
CAGGCTTGAATCCTGTCCCGGTCTTGTCGGTGGCGGTCAGTTCAAGGGCCAGGACGTTCTGCTTTGTCTCGATCTGGCGCGGAATGATGCCGTTCACCTTGTTGTACTCCATCTGCTTGGCGCGTCTGCGTTCGGTCTCGCGTATTGTCTCGTCCATGGACTTGGTGACTGTGTCGGCATACATTATCACAAGCCCGTTGACATTCCTCGCCGCCCTGCCGGCAGTCTGCGTAAGAGCCCTTCCGGTACGCAGGAATCCTTCCTTGTCAGCGTCAAGGATCGCCACAAGGGAGACGGAAGGGATATCTAGACCTTCACGGAGCAGGTTGACTCCGACCAGTACGTCGAACAGTCCGTTCTTGAAATCCTCGATGATCTCCACGCGCTCGGCGGTGTCCACGTCCGAATGAATATATCGTACACGTATTCCTATATGGTCCAGATATTCGAACAGTTCCTCCGCCATCCTTTTGGTAAGGGTCGTCACCAGCACACGCTCGTCCCTTTCGGCACGCACGCGTATCTCTTCCACGAGGTCATCCACCTGGTTCCTGGTAGGCCTGACCTCGATAGGCGGGTCGAGAAGCCCCGTAGGCCTGACCACCTGCTCAACCACGAGACCTTCGGATCTGCGCAGTTCGTAATCGGCCGGGGTGGCGCTGACATATACCATCTGACCTGTCAGGGCCTCGAATTCCTCGAATTTGAGAGGCCTGTTGTCAGCGGCGGCAGGAAGACGGAATCCGTATTCTATGAGAATGGATTTGCGGGAATGGTCACCTCCGTACATGGCATGCACCTGGGGGAGCGTGACATGGCTCTCGTCGATGAATGTGATGAAATCGTCAGGGAAGTAGTCCAGCAGACAGAACGGTCTCTGTCCTTCCTTGCGCCCGTCAAAATAGCGTGAATAGTTCTCGATGCCGGGGCAATACCCCATTTCCTTTATCATCTCCAGGTCATATTCCACCCTTTGCTTCAGCCTTTTTGCCTCCACCGGCTTGCCGATTTCCTCGAACCAGGACATCTGCTTGACGAGATCGTCCTGAATGGTTGAGACAGCCCTGACGCAGCGTTCCTTCGTGGTCACGAAGTTGCCGGCCGGGCATATGCTGATTTCCTCGAGATCTTCCAGATGCGCCCCGGTCACGGGGTCTATCAGGCTGAGTGCGTCAATCTCGTCCCCGAAGAATTCAACCCTTACGGCTTCGTCGGCACCTCCGAGGAAAATATCAACCGTGTCCCCATGTACGCGGAAAGTCCCTCTCTTGAAATCAGTCTCGGTCCTGCTGTAGAGGGCGTCCACAAGGCGGTACAGGAATTCCGTGAGGCTGCGCGTTTCACCCTTGCGGACTTCTATCGTCTGTTCGTGGAAATCATCAGGATTGCCTATTCCGTACAGGCAGCTGACAGATGATATGACTATGACATCCCTTCTCCCGCTCATCAGCGCACTTGCGGCGCTGAGCCTCAGCTTGTCGATCATATCGTTGATGCTGAGGTCCTTCTCGATGTATGTGTCCGTGGTCGGAATGTATGCCTCCGGCTGGTAGTAGTCGTAGTAGGAGACGAAGTATTCGACCGCGTTGTTCGGGAAGAAAGACTTGAATTCGCCGTACAACTGTGCGGCCAGGGTCTTGTTGTGGCTGAGGATGAGGGCGGGACGCTGGAGGTTCTGTATGACGTTGGCCATGGTGAACGTCTTCCCGGAGCCTGTCACTCCGAGGAGGGTCACATCAGAGACTCCAGCCTGAAGCGCTTCGGTCAGTTGACGTATCGCTTCAGGCTGGTCGCCGCTTGGTCTGTATTCTGATTCAAGGTGAAACTTCACCGTTATTCCTTATTCTGACGTGTAGTTGTCGAAATATCCCTGTACAAGCACGATAGGCGTACCCTTGTCTCCTGAGCCGGATGTCAGGTCACAGAGGGAACCGATGAGATCGGTGAGCTGGCGCGGGGTAGTGCCCTCGGAAGCCATCTGTCCCTTGAGGTTGGCGTCCTTTGCCTTGATGCTGGCGCTGATGGCATCCTTGAGGGCTTCTCCGCTCAGTCCTGCGAAATCGTTGTCGGCAAGGTACTTGAGCTTGAGCTCGTTAGGTGTGCCGCGCAGACCGTCCGTGAAAGCAGGGGAGACTACCGGGTCGGCAAGTTCCCAGATCTTGCCCTGAGGGTCCTTGAATGCGCCGTCACCGTATATCATGACCTCGACATGCTTTCCTGTAGCATCGAGGATCTGCTTCTGGATATCCAATACCAGGTCCTGGCACTGGTGAGGGAAGAGCTTGATGGAGTTCTCCGTGGCTTTGTTGGATCCGAGCAGACCGTAGTTCTCGTTGAAGCCGGAACCGTTGACCGGTGCGGTGAGGATGTCGTCAAGGCCGAGGACAACCTTCGCTCCGGAGGCCTTGAGAAGCCTCTTGGTGCGTGCCCTTGTATGGATATCGCAATTGATTATGGTGTCGGTATAAGGGAGGATCGCCTTCGGCTGGTTGGCGAAGATGATCTCCACCTCGGCGCCGGATTCCTTCACGAGGTTGCAGTAGTAATCTACATAATCGATTCCTGTGAATTCGTGCTTGACGACACCGAAGAGGTGACGGAACTTCTCAAGTGTGAGTACGTCGCAGTATGGGTTTACGCCCGAATTCTCTATGGCGTCAAGGCTTACAAGCGCATTTCCCACCTCGTCTGAAGGATAACTTAGCATCAGGACCACTTTCCTGCATCCCTTTGCAATACCCCGGAGACATATGGCGAAACGGTTCCTGGAGAGGATAGGGAAGATGACACCGACGGTGCCGCCGCCGGTCTTTGTCCTGACATCCTCCGCTATGGCATCTACTGTAGCGTAGTTGCCCTGCGAACGTGCCACTACGGACTCTGTGATGGAGATCACGTCCCTGTCCCGGATTTCGAAATTTTCCTCTGACGCTGCAGCCAATACGCTGTCAGTCACTATCTGTGCAAGATTGTCGCCTTCCCTGATGATAGGGCAGCGGATTCCGCGGGAAATTGTCCCGACTGTTCTGGAGTGCTTTTGCATATATTTTTTCTGTACTATGTCAAGTCGTGTACTTGACTCTAACGAGCAAAATTAGTAATTTCTACACAAATATGTTGTGCGTGAATCCATTTTTTCATCAACATCGGACTGTTGATAAAAAGAATGAAAAAAGAATTTCGCACAATTGCATGGGCGGTGAAAAACCGCTAAATTTGCAAATTAATAATACTGATTGAATATGTCATTTGTCGATGAAAGAATTGCACTGGACGGACTGACATTCGATGATGTCCTCCTCATTCCGGCCTACTCGGAGGTTCTCCCGCGTGAAGTTTCTCTTACCGGTAGATTTTCGCGCAACATAACCTTGAATATCCCTATCGTGTCTGCGGCAATGGACACAGTGACGGAGGCGCCGATGGCCATCGCCCTTGCCAGGGAGGGAGGTATCGGCGTGATTCATAAGAATATGTCAATAAGTGACCAGGCTGCCGAAGTCCGCAAGGTCAAGCGTGCCGAGAACGGAATGATCATGGACCCTGTCACGATCCACAAGGACCAGACAGTTGGAGACGCCCTTGCACTCATGCACGAAAATCATATAGGCGGTATTCCGGTAGTCGATTATGAGAACCGTCTCGTCGGCATAGTCACCAACCGTGACGTCCGTTTCCAGACCGACATGGACGAAAAGATAGAGGACGTGATGACAAGCAGCAATCTCGTTACGATCAGGGACAACGAGACTGACCGCGAGCATGTCCGCCAGGTCCTCCAGGATCACAAGGTGGAGAAATTGCCGGTGGTGAATTCCGACGGCAAGATTGTAGGCCTCATCACCTTCCGAGACATAACCAAGGAGAAGGAGCATCCTAATGCCTGCAAGGACAGCAAGGGGCGTCTCCGCGTAGCGGCCGGCATCGGAATTACAGAGGATGCCCTGGAGAGGGTCACCGCCCTGGTGGCCGAAGGCGTGGATGCAGTTGTGCTTGACTGCGCTCACGGACACAGCAAGGGAGTCATTACCAAACTTAAGGAGATCAAGGCCAGATATCCTGACCTCGATGTCGTAGTCGGCAACATTGCCACCGCCGATGCTGCGAGGGCGCTCGTGGAGGCAGGAGCTGATGGCATAAAGGTCGGAATAGGACCGGGTTCAATCTGCACTACCCGTATTGTTGCCGGCGTGGGTGTGCCTCAACTTACCGCCATTTTCGAGTGCGCCAAGGCTGCACATGAGTCAGGCATCCCTGTCATTGCCGACGGCGGCCTCCGTTATTCAGGAGACGTGGTCAAGGCTCTGGCGGCCGGAGGTGACTGCGTGATGTGCGGATCGATGTTCGCCGGTACTGAGGAGGCTCCAGGTGAGACAATCATATACAACGGACGCAAGTTCAAGACATACAGGGGAATGGGTTCCCTCGACGCAATGGCTGCCGGTTCGAAGGACCGTTACTTCCAGACAAATGTAGAGGCAAAGAAACTGGTTCCGGAGGGAATCGTGGGGCGTGTCCCGTATAAGGGTACCCTGGAGGAGACTGTATTCCAACTTATCGGCGGGCTCCGTTCCGGAATGGGATACTGCGGAGCGCATGATCTCAAGGAACTTCAGACCGCCAAGTTCACCAAGGTGACTGCAAGCGGCATGACGGAGAGCCATCCTCATGATGTGACGATCACCAAGGAGACACCAAATTATTCAAGAGGAGAGTAATTTTTTATATCAATATGTATAACGGAGAAAAATTGAATCCTAAGCAGTTCGTCGAGACTGCTATAGCGGAAATCAAAGAGCAGGTCGGCGGTGATACCGTCGTCCTCGGACTTTCCGGCGGCGTTGACTCTACAGTGACAGCGCTTCTTGTTGACAAGGCCATCGGCCATAACCTCGTCTGCATCTTCGTGGACCACGGTCTGCTTAGAAAGAACGAATTCGAGGATGTCCTTGCAAGTTATGAGGGCATGGGCCTCAATGTCATCGGTGTACGTGCCGCTGACCGTTTCTTTGCGGCATGCAAGGACATCAAGGACCCTGAACTCAAGCGCAAGGCTATAGGCAAGACCTTCATCGACGTCTTTGCTGATGAGGCTCGCAAGGTCAAGGATGCAAAGTGGCTTGCACAGGGTACCATCTGGCCTGATATTGCCGAGTCAATGTCCGACAAGGGTACCATCAAGAGCCACCACAACGTAGGCGGTCTTCCTGAGGACCTGAACTTCGGTCTCGTCGAGCCGCTCAAGTACCTCTACAAATTCGAGGTCCGCGAGGTCGGCCTTGAGCTTGGACTTGACAAGTATTTCCTCGGCCGTCATCCTTTCCCGGGTCCTGGTCTCGGAGTACGCTGCCTTGAGGAACTTACCCCTGAGCGCATCCATATCCTTCAGGAGGCTGATGCGGTGTTTATCAATGCTCTTCGCCGCGAAGGACTTTATGACAAGATCTGGCAGGCTGCAGTGGTGCTTCTTCCAGTACGCAGCACCGGTATCAAGGATGGCAGGCGCACCTATGAGAACGTTGTCGCCCTCCGTGCCGTCAATTCAGTGGATGCAGTGACCGCAGAGGTCGTCCACCTTCCTATGGATTTCCTCATCAAGGTTGCCGAGGACATCATCGCGAATGTCGAGGGAGTCAACAGGGTAGTCTATGACTGCTCACCTAAACCGCCTTCAACCATCGAGTGGGAATAGGGTGATAGTTTAGAAAGATTCTATTTTGAAATCCAAGAATCGTTGTGTATCTTTGCATAAAGGATACACAACGATTTAATTTAATATAAAGATTATGGCTAACAAGTACGCCGGTACCCAGACCGAGAAAAATCTGGAAGCAGCATTCGCAGGCGAGTCACAGGCCCGCAACAAGTACACATATTTCGCATCAAAGGCAAAGAAGGAGGGATTCGAGCAGATATCCGCCCTTTTCCTCAAGACCGCAGACAATGAGAAGGAGCATGCAAAACTCTGGTTCAAGGAGTTGAACGGCATCGGTGACACCGCTGAGAATCTCGCTGCCGCTGCTGCGGGTGAGAACTATGAGTGGACTGATATGTATGAGGGTTTCGCCAAGACGGCAGAAGCTGAAGGCTTCCCTGAGCTTGCAGCAAAGTTCCGCCTTGTGGCAGCCATTGAGAAGAGGCATGAGGAGCGCTACCGTGCCCTCCTGAAGAATGTTGAGACCGCAGAGGTCTTCAAGAAGTCTTCAGTCAAGGTGTGGGAGTGCCGCAACTGCGGTCACATCGTCGTCGGCGAGTCAGCTCCGGAGCTCTGCCCGACCTGCGCACATCCTCAGAGCTACTTCGTGATCCACATGGACAACTTCTAGTCTGCCGATGACTTTGTTGATTTCCGGTTTATTGCGATATTTGCAATAAACCGGATTTTTTATGGCAATTAGAAGAATTGTTTCCGCGACGGCCTTGATGCTGCTGGCGGGCATGGCACTGAGCGCAACGCCTCATAAGGTGAAAATGAGCAAGGACACACTCCTCGACAAGATCAAAGGAGGCTGGGCGGGACAGACCATAGGATGTACATACGGAGGTCCTACGGAGTTCTGCTACAGGGCTTGCATGATAGATGACAGTGTCACCGTTGACTGGCCGGAGCACTATATCATGAATACCATGGAGAGGTCCAAGGGTCTGTATGATGATGTCTATATGGACCTGACATTCGTCGGTGTTTTTGACAAGGAGGGCCTTGACGCCCCGATCGAATCCTTTGCAAAAGCCTATGCCTATGCTGATTATTATCTCTGGCATGCCAATCAGCAGGGCCGCTACAACATCAAGCATGGCATCATGCCTCCCATGTCCGGTCACTGGCTCAACAATCCCCATGCAGATGACATCGATTTCCAGATCGAGGCGGACTATGCAGGTCTCATGTCTCCGGGAATGACCGGCGCGGCATGCCGATACGCCGACGGTATCGGCCACATCATGAACTATGGAGATGGCTGGTACGGCGGGGTATATGTGGCTGCGATGTATTCGCTTGCATTTGTCTATGACGATATTGAGACCATAGTCAGGGAGGCTCTGAAGGTCATTCCGACGGAGAGCCGTTACTATAAGGCCATGGCTGACGTAATCCGCTGGCATGGCGAAAACCCTGACGACTGGAGGGCCTGCTGGAATCTGGTGGAAGAGAAATGGGACGAGGAGTTCGGCTGCCCGGAAGGCTTCCAGAGCCCTACCAACATCGACGCCGTGATCAACAGCGCATACATACTCATAGGGCTCCTCTACGGCGAAGAGGATTTTGAAAAGACCATGGACATATCTATGCGTTGCGGGCAGGATTCGGACTGCAATCCGGCCTCTGCCGCGGGCATTCTCGCTACCATGCAGGGTTACAGCCGTATTCCTGAGAAATACCTTTCATCCGTCCGGGAAGCCGAGGACATAGACTTCGCATATACGGAGTATTCCCTGAACAAGACATATGGCATGTCCTATGACCAGGCACTGCAGGTGATTGCGATGAATGGTGGCAAAGTCCGCAGGAACAAGGTGAAGATAAAGGTTGACGAACCTGTGCCGGTACGTCTGGAGCAGAGTTTCGAGGGGATATCACCATGCCCGAGGGGCGATGTGACGAAGGGCGGTGACGGTGTGTTCTCATTCGAATTCGATGGCTGCGGAGTTGCGGTCAGCGGCTGGCTGGACAGACACACCGACGGGATGGACCCCGATTATGTGGCTCAGGTGGAAGTGACCTGCGACGGAAAGGTCACGATTGTCGAACTTCCGGCCGATTACCATAACAGGCAGGAGCACGCATGGCATGATTATCAGCTGGGGGACGGGCATCACACAGTGACCATGAAATGCTTGAACCCATACGATAAGGCTATCTTCGCTCCGACGACATTTATTCCATACATAAAGAAATGATGATACTCCAACTTCTTGTCGTCCTTCTTGCCCTGTATGTAGGCTCGAGGTTCGGCAGTCTTGCGCTGGGGGCCATCTCAGGGATAGGCCTCGCCATACTTGTCCTGTTCTGGGGGATGAAACCGGGCAATCCTCCGACTGATGTGATATACATCATCATTGCAGCGGTGACCTGCGCCGGGGTGATGCATGCCGCCGGAGGCCTTGACTGGCTCATACAGATTGCAGAGAGACTGCTCCGCAAGCATCCGGAACACATCACCATACTTGCCCCTCTCTGCACCTTTTTCCTCACGGTGCTTGTGGGGACCGGGCATGTGGTATATACCCTCATGCCTATAATCAGCGATATCGCCCTCAAGAAAGGGATACGGC
>JAZRXV010000114.1:0-4604 GCA_045600405.1 Candidatus Cryptobacteroides sp. | reverse complement strand
GAAGAAGGCAGCCATCACAAATGCCATCAAGATCGACTCGCTCGAGAACGCAATTCTCAGATGGAACATATATGCGGAAAACCTGAGCCGCGTCCTGTCCGGAGAAGATACCGGCAGGCTCGACAGCCTCCTGAAAGCAGGGTCCGCACAGTTCATCTCGGACAAGCCGAGGGAAGACCTGGCCAGGCAGGATTCCATCCTCAGGGAGAGCATACGCAAGGAGGAGCAGTTCAAGATCAATGGCAAGGAAGAGCGCAAGCTGCCGCTGGAAGGCAGGCATTTCTTCACCCCGGTCAAGGGAGTCGTGTCACAGGGCTTCGACCGTACCACCCATCCCGCTATCGACATCTCGGCGCCGTCCGGCTCAGTCGTAAGCGCCATCTATGACGGCACGGTCATCTTTGCCGGCTGGAATGAGGCATCGGGGAATGTGATCTTCATCCAGCATGAAGGGGACCTGCTGTCCATATACCAGCATAACGAGCGCCTGCTCAAACGGGAAGGAGAAACGGTCAAGGCCGGGGAATCCATCGCCCTGCTGGGCAGTTCGAAATCAATATCCAAAAACGACCACCTGCGCCTCGAGATGTGGCACAGCGGGACGCCGGTGGACCCAACCACATACATCAGTTTCTAAAACGTGAAAAGAAGAATAGCAATACTTGGTTCGACGGGGTCAATCGGTACCCAGACGCTGGATGTCATACGCCAGCATCCCGACATGTTCGAAGTCGGACTGATATCAGCAAGAAGAAGCACCGACAAACTCATCGAGCAGGCCAGGGAATTCGATGCCGCCCATGTCGTAATATGTGACGAATCCCGTTTCGACATTGTGGAAACGGCTCTTGCAGACACCGATTGCAAGGTATGGGCCGGAATAGAAAGCCTCTGCCGCCTTGTAAAATCGGACAGTGTGGACATAGTAGTCGGAGCAATGGTCGGCTTCAGCGGACTGCGGCCTACGCTTGCCGCCCTCGAAGCCGGCAAGGTGGTGGCACTGGCCAACAAGGAAACCCTGGTGGCGGCAGGAAGCATCGTGACACGGGTGATGAGGGAACACGGAGGAGTGATCCTCCCTGTCGATTCGGAGCATTCCGCCATATTCCAATGCCTTCTTGCAGCGCAGGGCAACGAGGTGGAAAAAATCCATCTCACGGCATCAGGCGGACCGTTCCGGACCTGGGACAGGCAGCGTATCGCAGCAGCAAAGGCATCACAGGCACTCAAACACCCCAACTGGGATATGGGCGCGAAGGTGACGATAGACTCCGCGACAATGATGAACAAGGGATTCGAGGTCATTGAGGCCAAATGGCTGTTCGACATCGCCCCGACCAGAATCAATGTTGTCGTACACCCGGAATCGATAATCCACTCAATGGTCGAATTCAAGGACGGAGCCGTGATAGCCCAGCTGGGGTATCCCGACATGAGGGAGCCTATAGGATTCGCGCTGTCCTTCCCGCAGAGAATCACCGTAGGTAACCGCAAGCTCGATTTCGCCGAACTGGGAAGCATCTCCTTCGAAAAGCCGGACCTCAAGCGCTTCCCATGCCTGAGGCTTGCCTATGAGGCCATCGAGCGCGGAGGCAACGCCCCTTGCGCACTCAACGCCGCCAATGAAGTGGCTGTTGCCGCTTATCTCAAGGATTCCATTTCCTTTTATGATATCGCCAAAATCAACGAAAAATGTCTCAAAGGCCTGAATTTTGTAGCAGAACCGACATTGGACGACATTTTCGAAACCAACCTCGAAATGGCCAGGATTGCAAATGGTTGCATTGATTAAAGCACTTCAGGTAATACTTGCCCTGTCACTCCTTATCTTCATCCACGAACTGGGTCATTTCATGTGGGCGAAGATATTCAGGATCAGGGTGGAGAAATTCTACCTGTTCTTCGACATAGGCGGCAAGGCCCTCTTCAAATTCAAGAGAGGAGAAACGGAATTCGGCATAGGCTGGCTTCCGCTCGGGGGATATTGCAAGATTTCCGGCATGGTGGACGAGTCCCTGGACATGGAGCAGATGGCCTCTGACCCCCAGCCTTGGGAATTCCGGAGCCATACCGCATGGCAGCGCCTCCTTGTAATGGCCGGAGGGGTTCTGAACAATTTCATTTTCGCCATCCTCGCATACATCATGATCATGGCGGTATGGGGTGACACCTTCATCAGCAACCGCGGCTCACGCATATATGTTAATGACCTGGCTTATGAAATGGGCTTCCGCAACGGCGATGAAATCCTCAAGTTCGACGACTATGAGCCGCAGGATTTCAGCATGCTGCAGGCCGAGCTTGCAAGAAGGAACGCAAGTACCGCGACGATACTGCGCGGTGGGGACACAATCCAATTATACATAGACCACGCCATGATGGCCGACGTGCTAAACTCCGAGCTCATGTTCGATCTGGCGATTCCATTTGTCATCGACTCCATAGCACCTGAAGGTCCGAACAGCGCCTCCGGCCTCGAAAAGGGGGACAAGGTGGTGGCCTTCGGAGGAAGGGAAGTGGAATTCGTCCAGGATTCAAGAGTGGTGCTGGATGACCTGCGTGACAGCAGCATCGAGGCTTCTGTAGTCAGAGGCGCAGATACGCTGGATGTGGCCGTCCAGGTGGACAGCGCCGGACGCATAGGTGTGAATCTGGAGATGCCTAACATACAGCGCAGGCACTACGATGCAATATCAGCCATACCTGCCGGGTGGAAACTGACATGGGAGACAGTTGGCGGATATCTCAAGGACCTGAAACTCCTGGCCACCCCGTCCAGCGGAGCATATAAGTCGGTAGGCAGTTTCATAGCAATAGGCGAGGTATTCCCTTCACAATGGAACTGGTACCAGTTCATGTACATTCTGGCACTCCTCTCAATAATGCTGGGCGTGATGAACCTTATTCCGATCCCCGGGCTGGACGGAGGCCATATACTATTCACCCTTTATGAAATGCTGACAGGAAGGAAGCCGAGCGAAAGATTCCTTTATATAGCACAACTCATCGGCATGGCACTGCTGATAGGGCTTATGTTCCTGGCTTTCGGCAACGACATCGGACGACTCATTAATTGACAACAATATGAAAAGATTCATCATCATCCTCGCGGCAGCACTTGCAATGACCGCCTGCAAGGGAGGCGGATCCCTCCTTCCAAACATCAGCGGAAAGGCAGGGGAAGTCCTCGTAGTAATGGAAAAGACGGACTGGGAAGGGACTCTGGGCAACGACGTCCGCGCGCTTCTCGCCTGCGACTGTGACTACCTCGCCCAGCAGGAGCCGCTATATACCCTTGTCAACGTTGTGCCGTCCGGATTCATCGACCTGTTCAAGATCCACAGGAACATCCTCATGATCGAAATCAATCCACAGGTCGAGTCTGCCAAGGTCATTGCCAAGCAGAACATATGGGCGGCCCCGCAATGCGTCATCCAGATTGAATCCCCCGATGCAGAAGGCGTATCCAGGATGCTCGATGAGCAGGGTGAATTCATAACCAGCACCATCGAGCAGGCCGAGCGCAACCGCGTGATCGCCAACTGCCTCCAGTACGAGCAGGGAGACATCACCCGCGCTGTCAGGGCCGCATTCCCCGGAACCTTGCGCTACCCAATAGGATACACAGCCAAAAAGGTGACCGAAGATTTCGTCTGGGTGGCTGACGAGAAGATGACGATACTCGGACTATTCCTTTACAAATACCCCGTTGATTCCGCAGAGCCGTTCTCCATGGACAATATCGTCGCTCATCGCAATGATATCCTCATGAAGAATGTACCGGGTATGAAAGAGGGCAGTTATATGACCACAGGCACCGTATTCCCGCTCCAACTTGATTACATCAAATACAAGGGCCGTGACATCGCCCAGTTGCGCGGCATGTGGGAAGTCGAGAACGACTGGATGGGCGGTCCGTTCGTGTCACATTCCTTCTATTCAAAGGACGGAAAGGAGATAATCGTCGCGGAAGCCTTTGTCTATGCGCCTAAATATGACAAGAGGCAGTATCTGCGCCAGGTTGAATCCATACTTTATTCATGGGAATGGAGCGAAGACGCCCCTGCAGAAAATAAAGAAAAATAATTTGTAATTCGGAAATTCTTTTTCTATCTTTGCACTCCCAATTTCGCGCAATATGCGCACGGGGGACAAGTCTGGTGGGTTCGTATAACGGCTAGTACTCAAGATTTTCATTCTTGCAATAGGAGTTCGATTCTCCTACCCACTACAAAAAATATTAAAAAAGTTACATAATGGCAAATACAGCTTCAGCTAAGAAAGCCGATCGCCAGAGCGAGAGGCACAGACTGCATAACAGGTATTATGCAAAGTCAACGCGTAACGCAATCCGCGACATACGCAATACCACAGACAAAGCCACCGCAGAAAAGAACGCTCCTAAGGTCTTCGCAATGATCGACAAGCTCGCCAAGGTGGGGCTCATCCACAAGAACAAGGCTGCCAACCTCAAGAGCGGAATTCAGGTGTACATCAATAAGCTTGCATAATCGCAAGCTTTTTTTCGAGAAGTAGCGCAGTTGGTAGCGCACTACGTTCGGGACGTAGGGGTCGCGTGTTCGAGTCACGTCTTCTCGACATAA
>JAZRXV010000113.1:0-24665 GCA_045600405.1 Candidatus Cryptobacteroides sp. | reverse complement strand
CTGGCATCTGCAATCAGGAAATGGTAATTGTTGGGAGAATCTTCGCCGTCAGCGAAGAAATTGTGCTTTCTGAACATTTCCACCGCTTCATCAACGTTCGTACATTCGTCCAGGGCGATGCGGATGGCGAGGGAAGGAACGATGTCAGACTTGTCGGGATCGTGCTGGACAGCACCGCCACCCCGCAGCGAAAGGACTCCGATGAACAGGCCGGCATCATTCATTCCGTCAAGGCAACAGTAAACGGACGCTACAACAGGAACAGAAATGTCTGTGGTACCGTCGGAGAGCGAACCTGCGACAAAAACCTTTTCGTCAAGATAAGGCATTGCTGAGATACACATCGACTCATATGCTCCTGGAATTAGGTTGTGGACAGCCACATTGGCTGAAGATACGAACCTATAGTCGAAATTGCGGCCGACAATGACATCCCCTTCCGGAGACTTCACGCAAAATGCACTGCAACCATAGTCCATCTTGGTGTCAGATGCGCTACCCGGAAGATTCAGCAAATTCTTAAAGACTTTCAAAACCAGTTCCTCGCTTGACTTGGCACCCCCTTGGGCCAGTATTTCTTGCAATTTGTAGTCTGCTGTGTTTTCCAGCGTGTATAGATGACCATCTTTGATGTCCCTGAGAGTGGACGCTGTCGCTTTCTGCCCGTCTGTTTGGAGAAGAGCGGCGGGATTGTCTGAAGGAACTCCTTCAATTTCGGAGAATTTGTGGCTATTGCAGGACTGTATTGCGGTAAGGGCTGCCAGCGCGATAAATGGAAATGCTATATCTTTCTTCATATAAAGTGATATTATTACAGTGTTGTAGTGTAACTTCGAGAGTTAAACAACTCTGGATTTACTTCTTCCTCAACCAGTCGAGGGAGAAATTCATGTACCACAGTTCGCATGCTCCGGTCGGATTCTCCTCGATGTAGGCCCCGATAGTTCCGTCCGGCAGAACTGTGAGTGAAGAATATACGGAAGGACCGTGGCATATGCTCTTGTGCTCCGGCCATGTCTTACCTTCATCGAAACTAAGGAAAATGCTGACATTCTTCCTTTGCAGCGAATTCGGAACCGAATGGAGCAGAATCGAATTGTCGTAGCGGATCAGATCACCGTTGCAGGCGTTCGAGCATATCTCGCGCCAATATCCCGGTTTGCTCCATGTCTGCCCGCCATCCGATGATGTCACATAAGCACGCCTTCCCTGCTGGCGTATGCTCATGAGTATTGTGCCGTCATTAAGTTCGACCATTTTGGCTTCATCCCCCTTGTCGGCATAAGCGAGGTCGGAGACCTGCCATGTCGCGCCTCCGTCATCGGTATAGACGGCATGGTTGCACAGGCCTTTCCAACTGTCGTAAGTAGTCACATTGGCCACAAGCATCCTTCCTTTGTGCTCTCCATGCTTCAGGACGAGGGAATTGCCGCTGCTGAAGAATGACGAATTATAGCGCCGGCAGAAAGGATTGGAAGGCTTGGGTCCCCAGATGCTTGAGGTGATTTCAACCGGCTTGCTCCAGGTCCGCCCATGGTCCTTGCTTGTCGCATAGTAGGATCTTTGAGGGTCTTCCCAGCTGGATTGGTCAAGACGCTGGCCACCGCAGAATGTGCAGATGACCGTGCCGTCCTCTAGTTCGGCAAGGCCGGGGTCTCCGAATCCGTTCATCTTTCCCTGGTTCCTGGCTATATACATTGGCTCGCTCCATGTGCGTCCGCCGTCGGTGCTGTACCGGCTCACCACATCAATTTCGTTCGGGAGGTCCTCCTGGGAATCGTTGCGTCTGTCGTTGACTACCAGCAGAGTGCCGTCACTGAGCTGTCGTATCGCCGGGATGCGCCAGTATTTGGAGCCGTAGTCTCCCGGCATGAAAAGGGCTTTGCGGGTGAGAAGTATTTCCCTTGAAGCCGTGACCGAACTGTCTGGGACCGCCCCGAGTTCTCCTCCCAGCGTCAGCCCGTCCAGCTTCGCCCTGACTTTGCCTCCCTCGGAGGCATTGTCCCGGACATTCATGCAGACAGTATAGGTCCTGGGTTCGGAAATGGTCTCGTTGCATCTGAGGAAATATCTGGTGGTCAATTCCTTCACTGTCTTCTTGGTCAATGTCCGTCCCTCGGAGTTCAAAGCTATGTTGGAAATGTCCGATGGGGAGGCGTTCAGCGTAATGTCGAAGGACCTTATGGTAGTTTCTTTCTCCGGGCTGACCGTAATGCTGAGCAGGGTCTCGTTGCAGTTGCCTCTTCCTGTGAAATTGTTGTCGGCAGTCACCTTCACGGAAACCTTGGCGGCAGGCCCGGGGGAGCATGCCACGGCAAGGGTCAGGAGAAGAAGTATGGCTCCGGCTTTCATTACCTGTTTATAGTTTCGTATTAAACAATAGCCTCAAAAGTAATGATTTTTGATAAAAAAGAAAAAAGACCTTCCTGATTGTTTCCTATCTCCCTATTGCCTGCCTCAGCATCGCAGTGCTGATGTGATAGTTGCAGACAGCATCTATGTACGCACTCATGATCCCGTTGTATGTGCTCCGGGCGGACAGGACTTCCAGAAGACTGCTGTCACCCTTGCGGTATGCTTCCTGCCGGCTTTCATATATTTCCTTTGCAGAATCAAGCATCTCTTCGTCATACTGCACCAGCACATCCCTGGCGTTCTGCCATGAATTATAAGCCTGGGTCACTTCCGTTCTTACCTGCAGCCTGGCGGCATCATGATATGATTTCTGCTGCTCTGCGGCCTTTCTCGCTGCGTTGATTTCACCTTTGTTCATCGATGAGAATTTCAGGGGGATGGATACACCGACCACCAGCCCGTGGAAGGTAGGCGCCGGGGCTATTTCGTTACGTACTTCCGTGTTGAAGGAATACCCGATGCTAAGCCCCATTTCCATAGCCCTTGACGCTTTGACGAGTGCAAGGTTATCCTCGGAAAGCCTGTGGGACAATTCTGCGGCACGGAGATCCGCCCTCTCCGATTCGGCGATGTCATATATCGCTGTCATGCCTGAATCCGGAAAATCCTCATGGAAGGCATCATTCTCAATATCCCCGATCTGCATCCCTCCTGCCATAAGGGAAAGACCGGCAAGTGCATTACGGTATTCTGCCTTCATCCCCAGCACCTCGCTGCGTGCCGCTTTTGCCTCAAGCGCCGACTGCATTGCGTCAGCCCTGCTTATGTCGCCCAGAGCCAGCCTTATGCTGTCACCGTCGGCAATCTTCTGCATGCCTGCAGCTTCGTCCTCGAGCAGGCTGCACATCTCTTTCAGTTTCCATGCCTCTGCCCAGGCGATCGATGCTTCGGCGCGCAGTCTGCACATGAATGCGTTCAGGGAGGCTTCCGTCATTTCCTTTTCGCTCATGGATGCATTGATGCGGGCCCGGCGCACAGATCCCAGGCTGAAATTGTATCCGAGTTCGACATCCACGTTCTGTCCCATCATCAGGTCCCAGTCCTGATTGTTGCCGTAACTGACGGCCAGTTCCGGGTCGTTGAACACTTTTGCGGCGTTGAGCTTGGCCTCTGCTATGTCCAGATTATATCTCTCCGCTATCGCCTCAGCGTTGTCATGCGCCACGCGCTTCATGTATTCGTCATACGTGACAGTCTGTGCTGTGGCTGCCACCGGCAGAAGTGCGGATATTATGGTGATAATTCTAAAATTCATCTTCGTTTTCATTCTGTGGTTTCTCTTCATTCCTCTTCTCCATTCTGTAATACAGGGCTGGAAGTATGAACAGTGTGATCACCGTGGAGAAAAGGAGACCGTAAACGATTACTGTGGCGAGAGGTCTCTGCACATCCGAGCCGACTCCCGTTGCCATGGATGCCGGCAGCAGTCCGAGAATCGCCACGGTCGCCGTCATGAGCACCGGACGGAGACGGTGTGATGCGCCTCTGACGACAGCGTCCCTCAACGTTTTGCCGGTCTTGCGCAGGTCATTGATGTGCGAGATCATGATGACACCGTTCTGTATCGTAAGGCCGAACAGCGCAATGAAGCCTACGGCTGAAGATACGTTAAATGTCATGCCGCGGACATTGAGCGCCAGGAGACCGCCCAGAAGTGCCAGCGGGAGCATTCCGATGAGCAGGCCGGCCTGCCTGAATTTTCCGAAGGCTCCGAAGAGCAGCAGGAACATGATGGCAAGGACAAAAGGAATGATGACGGCCAGACGCTTGTATGCGCGGTTCTGGTTTTCGAACTGTCCGTCCCAGCGTATCTGGTTGGCGGTATGGTCATATTCAACCTCTTTGTCTATCTTCTGCCGGGCCTCGGCCAGGAATGATGTGAGGTCCCGTCCGCGCAGGTTGAGACGTATCGTGAGGTGCCGTCTGTTCATCTCGCGGGCTATGGAACTTGCTCCAAGGGCCGTCTCTATCTCGGCCACTGAAGACAGCGGAACCGATACCCCGCTGCTGGAGCTTACCATAAGTGCCCCTATGCTTTCGGGCGTGTTACGTGCATCCTCCTTGAACCGGCACGTGATGTCATAGACCTTGCTGCCGATGAATACCTGTGACACAGCCTTTCCTCCAATGGCGACTTCTATCAGGTCCGCCACCTCGGCCACGTTGACCCCGTACCGGGCCACCTTGTCCCTGTCGATCTTTATCCTGAGCTGAGGGAGAGGCGGCTCCTGATCAATCACTACATCTTCCGCACCCTCGATACCTCGTACAACTCCGAGGACTTTTTCTGCGAGATACCTTGTCTCTACAAGGTCCTCACCATATACTTTCACGGCGAGGTCGCTGTGGGAACCTGCCATCTGGTCCATGACCATATCGATGATAGGCTGGGAGAATCCCACCTTGTAGCCCGGCATCTCCGCGATGGCTTCTGACATGTCCGCCACGAGATCGGTCTTGGTGCGTCCATGCTTCCATTCGGAATACGGAATCAGCCCTACTCCGCATTCTATGTGGGAAGGGGAGAATGCTTCCGTACCCTCATCGTCACGCCCGACCTGGGTCATGACATATGAAACTTCAGGGAACGCTTTCAGTTTCGCCCTGAGCGCATCTGCCATCACTGCGGACTTCTCGAGGGAAATGCCGGGAGGTGTCTGCACCTGGATCCAGATGCCGCCTTCGTCAAGCGTCGGCAGGAAATCCTTTCCCACCGTAATGGCGAGAACTGTGACCATTGCAAGAATTGCTCCTATGGCGGAAAGAATCGCTTTCTGGTGGTCGAGGATCTTATCCGTCAAGACCTTGTACTTCTCTATGAGATTCTCGATCACATTATTGCGGAACACCTTGCGCGGCTTGCGGTAAAGTGCGTATGCGAGTCCCGGAATAAGGAAAATGGCTGCGCAAAGGGCACCCGCAAGGGCATATCCCACGGTGAATGCCATAGGGGTGAAGAGTTTCTTCTCTATTCTCTCGAAAGCGAAGAGCGGCATATACGCCACTATGATGATTAGGGTTGAGAAGAAAATAGGCTTCGCAATCCTTGCTACACGTTTGACAATGTCGTTGCCGGAAAGAGTTTCGTCAGGGTGCTTTTCCCTTTTCCGAAGGATTGATTCCGTCATCACTATTGCTCCGTCCACCAGAATTCCGAAATCTATTGCTCCGAGGGAGAGCAGGTTCGCCGGAATGCCGGTGATTTTCATCAGAATGAACGCTATGAGCAGGGATACAGGTATGGTCATGGCCACCAGGAGTGCGCTTACCGGGCTGCCGAGGAATATCAGCAGTATGCCTATGACCAGCAGCATTCCGAAGAACAGGGTGTGCCCGACGGTATCGAGTGTCGTGTTCACGAGGTCTGTCCTGTCAAGGAACGGATATATCTTTACATCGGAAGGAAGAATGTCGGAATTGAGTTCTTCCACTGTGGTATGTATCTTTTCAAGCACTTCCGACGGATTCTGGTAACGGAGTATCTGCACAATGCCTTCCACTCCGTCCCTGTAGTCATATTCGTCATTGAGGAAACCCAGGATGCCTTTGCGCTCCAGGTTGCCGTAGCGCAGGGTGCCCAGATCGCTGAGGAGTATCGGCGCGGCTCCCTCATTGCTCACCACCACGCTCTCCATATCGCGAAGGTCGCTGATGAGGCCTTCACCACGCACGACATAACTCTGGTCACCTCTGGTGAGCATGCTGCCTCCGGCATTGGAGTTGTTCAGTTCGATGGCCTCCTCGACTTCTGAAAGGCTGATTCCGTATTTGAGCAGTTTGTCCGGATCGAGTTCGACCTGGAATTGAGTGGTGATGCCTCCGTAGTTGCTGACATCCGCGACGCCGGAAATCTGCTTGAGCCGCGGGATGACTTCCCATTTGTTGATGTCCGTAAGTTCCCTGAGACTGTGGCTGTCGCTGACCAGGATGTATCTGAATACTTCGCCTGTAGGGGAGGTCAGCGGGTTCAGTTCCGGGATTGCGTCATATGGCAGGTCAACGTCGCCTATGCATTCCCTGACCCTCTGACGTGCCCAGTAATCTTCGGTTCCGTCCTTGAATACCAGCATGATGGTCGAGATGCCGAAAGTGTTATTGCTCCTCATCATTTCAAGTGACGGGATGCCGTTCAGCGCGCGTTCCAGAGGAATAGTCACCTGCTGCTCCATTTCCTCGGCCGCAAGTCCCGGGACCTGGGTCACAACCTGAACGGTGACATCAGCTATGTCGGGGTATGCGTCGATCGACAACCTCGTCCATGCGAAAACGCCGAATGCGGATATGATGAGGAATGCCGCGGCAATAAGCCATCTGCGGCGCAGTATGAATTCGAAAAGTCTCTCCATATTACTCCGCAAGATAGATTCCGCCTTCAGTGATGATCCTGTCTCCGGTGTCCAGCCCTTCCGTTATGCTGATGAGCGTGTTGTCATCATTGCTGCTGCCGGTCCTGACGCTCCGCCTGACAAAAATGTGAGGGTCGTCCGTGGCCGTGAATACATAGTTGGACTCTTCTCCCTGGAATATGGAAGATGCCGGCACGACAATGGATTCTGCAGGTGCCGAAGTGAAATGGACTGAGACATACATGCCATGCTTGAGAATACGCATGGAATTGTCGCACTCCAGTACCACCTGGACTGCCCGGCTTTCCTCGTCCACGATATTTCCGATATTCACTATCCTTGCATCCAGCTTGGTATCCGGGGCGGATTCAACAAGGATTTCCGCTTTGGCATCCCTGGTGACGTTGCCTATGTAATGTTCCTTGACAAGGGCTGTGACCCACATACTGCCGAGGTCCGCCACGGTGACGGGTGAATCATCGTCGGACTTGACATATTGCCCGGCGGTAATGTTGTTCACTACAATCTCACCTCCGATAGGTGAGGTTATGACAACCGGCTGACCGACTTTGAGCTCAGAGAGATTGACGTTGTATATGCCGAGGGTGGAACTTGCGGACTCGAGGTCCCTCAAAGCGACCTCCTGCTCGGTGAAGAGTTCATCAAGTTCCTTTTGGGAGACTATCCCATGCTCAAGCAGGACTTTCTTCCTGTTGTATTCGGCCTGGGCCTTTTCCGCTGTCCTCTGGGCCTGGAAGTATTCCTTCACCAGGTCGTTGAAGTCCGGCGAATACATTTCGAACAGGGGCTGCCCTGTCCTTACCTTCTGGCCGAGGGAGACATATGATCTTGTGATCCTGCCGTCGAACGGAATAATGACTTCGGCATATTTCCCGTTTTCAGCCCTGGCGGTACCTACTGTGCGGAATTCGCTGGAAAACGGAGTGCGGCTCAGTTCCAGAGTTCCGATATGGTCTGTGATTGGTGAATTTGCGCTGACGATTATGCTGTCGCCCTTGAATGTCAATTGCTGCTCCTGGACTGAGGCTCCGCCTCTGCCGCACGACACGGCAAGCAATATGACAAAGAGTGTCTTTACACTGATTTTCATATGGTTTTCCTATGTGTGAAATATGTAATGGTAAATAGCCTTTCCAGGCTTTGGATTACATGTTGCACACAGGAGGAGCGCGCAGTCCTGCTGTCCTGTGATGCTCTTCAAGGACAGGGGAGACGCATATGGTTTCAGTCTCGATTTCCGGGCACAGCGTATATGGCTCCGGATTTTCGCATATATCTGCCGCCAGGCAGTTGCCTGATGACAGAATATTGATCAACTGAAGTTCGGATGACGAATGGCTGTGCGATTTGCCGCTCCACGGATGGGAGTGGACAATCTTGGAGTACGGGCCTTCGTGGGTGTGTATGAACAGGTTTGTCGACGCGAAGAAAAACGCGTACAAAGATAGCATCAGAATGCCGGCTATTCTTGAAAACTTGTTCATTCAACGCAAAAATAGTATTTTTTTTGCAAAAACAGGCCGGGAGAAGGCATTTTGAAAATGTTGTCGGATTTTTGTAATATTGTAATGCTCTAATTTGCGAGATGAAAATGTTTATCAACAGAATGACAAGATTTATAAGGATTTCATTCCTGCTCCTGATCTGCTTCCTTCCGGCATTCTCCTGTATGCCGGATAACGGACTCAGGACCGGAGACCTCGTATTCGTCGGGATAAAGGGGGACAACGGAGGGGAGATATGGGTGCATGCATCCATCGTAGATATGTCTGAAGGTACCCCTATGATTGTGGATGCCACGATGAAACACGGCGTGGACCGCCATCCCCTCGACGTGCTTGTAAGTGATTTCCGCAGGAGCGATGGATCCTATCCGCATTTTCAGGTGATGCGGTTGAAGGATCCTTCCGCTGCCGGTACTTTCGTTGAAACGGCAAAAGGATATCTGGGCGAAGAATACGACCCTGAACTTCTTCCGGACAACGGAAAGCATTATTGCACAGAGCTTGTCCAGGACAGTTATGTGCGTGACGGGGTGAAGATATTCCAAAGCGGGATCATCGATTTCGCGGGAGAAGACGGAGTCCTTGACCCATACTGGACCAGGCTGTTCTCCCGTGCCGGGATGGAGGTTCCTTCCGGGCATGCCGGCACCACTCCTGCCGGTATGCTGGCATCCGATGCGCTGGTGCCTGTGGATGTCGATATCATGAGTCTTCTTCAATAAGCATGGAAGTAACAGTTCTTGTGGATAATATAGGCAAAGGCGGCATCCGGGGCGAATGGGGGCTGTCTTTCCATATCTCATATAATGGAAGGAACTATCTGCTCGACACCGGCGGATCAGACAGATTCCTCACGAATGCCATAGGGCTTGGAATCAATCTCTCCGATGTCGATGCCGCCGTCCTCTCCCATGCCCATTATGACCACTCCCTGGGTATGGAGATATTCTTCGGAGTGAATTCCAAGGCTGACTTCTACGTCAGTCCGCATGCGGCGGAGGATTGTTATGCCAAGGCACTTTTCTCAAGCCGGTATATCGGTCTCCCTAAGGGCGTGCTGGAAGCCTTCCGGGAAAGAATCGTAAGGCCGGAAGGAGTGAGCAGCATCGGTGACGGTGTATGGATTGTGCCTCATTCCGCGCCCGTGCCCGCGAAAGTGGCCAGGGCTTCATATCTCTACGTCAAGAGGAACGGGAAGTTCATCCCGGATGATTTCGCCCATGAGCAGAGCCTGGTTTTCGAGACGGATGCCGGTCTTGTGATATTCAACAGCTGTTCCCATTCCGGCCCGGAGGCCATAGTATCCGAAGTCAAGGCGGCGCTGCCCGGGAAGGAAGTCTGTGCCTATTTCGGCGGTCTGCATCTTTTCCGGCTTGGACGCCGGACCGTGAAACGGATTGCCGATTCCCTGCGGGATTCCGGGGTGTCACGCATATATACCGGGCATTGCACCGGCGACAAGGCTTTCGATATACTGAAATCCTGTCTTGGCGACAGTGTGGTGCAGATCTATTCCGGACTGCGGGTGTCCATCCGCTAGTTCTGCTTCAGTGCGCGTATCGTTTTTGCGACGTTGATGAGATGGTCGCCCACACGCTCGGCATTGGAACTGAGGGAGAGATATTGTGCACCGATATCAGGGGAGCAGACTTTCTCTGACAGTCTTGAAATGTGATTGTCCTCCATCTTCTTTGTGAAGTCATCAATTTCCTCCTCCACGATATTGGCCTTGCCTAGAGCGCTGAAATCCTCATCGCTGTACGCCTTGAGCACATACTCGTAGAGTTCTCCAAGCAGGCTCCGGAGCTCTCGTATTTCTCCCAGAGCCTTTTCTGAGAATGACGATTCCTTGTCTTTCAGGTACTGGGCGTACTCGGTTATGTTTTCGGCGTAGTCTCCGATACGCTCAATGTCCCTCACGGTCCGGTATGTCCCGGAAAGGAAGATGTGGTCCTTCTCACTGAGTCCGCGCCTTCCGGACAGGTTGACCACAAAGGCGATGATCTCGTTGTTCAGCCAGTCCAGTTCATCCTCTGTATGTCTGAACTCTTCAAGCCTTCCGAGATCGAGGCTTGACACCATGTCCAGCGACAGATTGAAGTTGCGCATTGCAAGGGCGGCCATGTTGACAATCTCGTTCTTTGTCTGAAGAACCGCGATAGGCGGAGTCTTCAGCATGTTACGGTCTATGAAATAGAACCTGGACCTGTATTTCTCCTCCGGCTGCACTTCATCGGGGATGATCCTGCAAACCAGCTTTACAAGAGCATCGGTGAGCGGGAGGATGAGAATGACGGTGATGATGTTGAAGATGGTATGGAACATAGCCAGCTGCTCCTGAGGGGCGTCAGGGAACATGGACTGGAAGATGGAGCCGAAGGTCACCCCTCCCGATATGATCTTGATGATGAATCCTACCATCAGGAACATCACCACGCCGCTGACGTTGAAGAACAGGTGAATGAGAGATGTGCGCTTGGCGTTCGTGCCTGAGGTCATGCCTGCAATGATGGCTACTATGCAGGAACCTATGTTCGAGCCCATGGTGATGAATATGCCCTGGTCCAGTGATATGAGCCCTACGCAGAGCATCGCTATGGCCACGGAAGTCATTACGGATGAGCTCTGTATGATTGCCGTGAACACTGCGCCGATGAGGACCAGAAGGATGGGATTGCTTATTCCCGAGAGGAATATCTTCACGCCCTCAAGCTGTGCGAAGTCACTCATCGACCCGCTCATCATGCTGAGTCCTACGAAAAGCATTCCGAATCCTGCGAGCGTGCCTCCTATTTTTTTGCCCATGTCTTTCTTGGCGAACAAGGCGAGGAATGCTCCGATGCCTGCAAATGCGGAGAATATGATTGTCGTGGATATGGCGCTGGCGCCGCCGAACATGCCGAGGGCTACGATCTGTGCCGTGATGGTGGTTCCGATATTGGCTCCATAGATAATGGTGGCTGCCTGGGTGAGCGACATTATCCCTGCATTTACGAAGCCGATGACCATCACCGTAGTCGCTCCGGAACTCTGTATGGCCGCAGTGCCGACCGTACCGATACCGACTCCCAGCAGACGGCTGCGTGATGCCTTTGAGAATAATGATTTGAGCCTTGTAGAACTTGCCGATTCGAGGTTGGAACTCATCATCTGGCAAGCTATGAGGAAGATTCCGATACCCGCTATAAGCGTAAGAACAGCAGAAATAATAACGCTTGTGCCCATTTTTGAATTTTTTCGTGTGCAAAAATGAGGTAAAATTACAAGCCTTCAAACTATGGACGGCCGATTTAACCGAATCTTAACAATTATCACATATCTTTGTAATAATATGCAGACAATCCTTATCGTGGAAGATGATGCGGATATCCGCGAGATACTCTCCTTCAATGTTGAGAACGCCGGATATTCCGTTGTGAGCGCCGCCTCGGCAGAGGTGGCGGAAAAGTTCGTGAAAGATGCGTCGCTGATCCTCCTGGATGTCATGCTCCCCGGAATGTCCGGATATCAGTTTGCGAAGAACCTCCGTTCCGCAGGCAACGATATCCCGGTGATATTCCTTACGGCCAGAACAACGGAGAATGATATTCTGACGGGTTTCAGCGCCGGGGGAGATGACTATATCTCCAAGCCGTTTTCCATCAACGAAGTGCTGGCAAGGATAAAGGCCGTGCTCGGAAGGTCGGTAAAATCCGATGTCGTGACTGCCGGCGGCATAGTCGTGAACAGACTTATGAAGACTGCTTCATTGAATGGCCGGACGCTTGATCTGTCACGCAAGGAATATGAGATCCTCGAACTGCTGGCTTCCAACAAAGGGCAGTGTTTCTCGCGTGCGGATATCATTACCAGACTTTGGAAGGATGCACCGTACGTCCTCGAAAGAACCGTAGACGTCCATGTCGCCAGACTCCGTTCAAAACTCGGAGAAGAAAGAAATATAATCCGGAACAAATCCGGCTTCGGTTATTACATATGAGCTATAAGTTCAAACTTCTGGGCAGCCTTGCAGCGATATTCTGCATAGGTGCCGCCGTGCTGGTTGCCGTTGAGATCGGCAGCGAACGGAACTGGAAACGCTCTGTGCTTCAGTCCAGACTTGAGGCATACACTGATATGATCGATGAGACAGGGGATTCTGCCTCGAACATCGAAGAACTCTTCCCTGATGATATCCGTATCACTGTCCTCACACCTGACGGGACGGTCACGTATGACTCATATGAGCCGCTCTCAGCCCTTGACAACCATTTTGAGAGACCCGAGATCCACGAGGCTCTGACTGATGGGGATGGATACGCCATCCGGCAATCGGAAACGGCCAATCAGAAATATCTATACTTCGCCAAACGCTATGACGGATGCATAATACGCGCGGCCCTGCCGTTCGAAGTGAATATGGAGAAGTATTTCAGACCGGACTGGGTGCTTCTGGTCGGAATAATACTCCTCTTTGCCGTGCTTATGCTGTTGGCCATATTGTTCTCGAGCAATTATGAGAACGGCCTCAGGAAGGCGTCCGAAGATGCTGCCAGGGAACTGAAGCATTCCCTGACCAGCAATATAGCGCACGAACTCAAAACCCCGGTAAGCAGCATCCGGGGTTATCTGGAGACAATTATCGAAAACCCGGACATACCGGAGGACAAGAAGAACCTCTTCATAGACCGCTCGTATGCCCAATCCATCCGCCTGTCGGAGCTTATACGCGATGTTGCGCTCATTACCAAACTGGAAGAAGCCCCGGAGCAGTTCCGTATCGAACCGATGGATCTCAACGGTATCGTGGCGGAAGTGAGTGAGGAGTTCGAGTCTGCCCTCCATAAGGAGAACATGAAGATTATCAGCAATGTGCCGGACCAGACGATGATGAACGGAAACCGCAGTCTAATGTATGCAGTCATCCGTAACCTCATTGAGAACTCAGTCAAATATGCCGGAAAGGGAGCGGAGATCCACATCGGCGCCAGCCGTCATATAGACCATTTGGAACTGTCATTTCATGACACCGGTATCGGTGTAAGCGAATCCCAGCTGGGACGTATCTTCGAACGGTTCTACAGCATTCCCGGAAAACCCGGAAGCACTGAAGGCTCGGGCCTCGGCCTTTCGATAGTGAAGAATGCGGTTGCGTTCCATAAGGGTACCATATCCGCGTCCATAAGGAAGGAAGGGGGATTGCAGTTCGATATGAAGTTCTACAGAATACTGTAATCGAAGCCGGTACTTGATGGAGATGTGATGGCAGTTACGACAATTATTGCTAATTTCGTTGCAGAAAGCATCAAAATCTGAAAAATGTTTGAGCATATGAGGAAATTCCTGCCGGTTGCGTTTGCAATCATCTTATTATCTACGGTAAGTTCCGCACAGAATATATGCGAGGAGGAACTTGACGGTCAGAACTGTACGAGCATCATGGTCGGTAAGCTGGCTTCGACGGACGGCTCCGTCATCACATCACATACCTGTGACGGCAAATACCGCACATGGGCGTATATGGAACCCGCCGCCGACCATAAGAAGGGCGAAATGCGTGTCATACTGCGCAATACGATGCGCACTGCTTTCCGCGGGGATACGACCGGAGTGCGCTATGCCGGCGAAATCCCTGAAGTAAAGCACACATATGCTTATCTCAATACCGCATATCCTTGCTTCAATGAGAAACAGGTCGGAATAGGGGAGACTACGTTCGGCGGACCCGATACGCTCAGGAACGAGAAAGGACTTTTCACTATCGAGGAACTCCAGAGAGTGGCCCTGCAGCGTTGCGACAATGCACGCGATGCCATCCGTACCATGGGGACCTTGTCTGAGAAGTATGGATATTCCGATGCAGGCGAGTGCCTGACCGTTGCGGACAAGAACGAAGTATGGCAGTTCGAGATCCTTGGTAACGGCAGGACGGAGACCGGTGCGGTCTGGGCTGCACAGCGTGTGCCTGACGACGAAATCGGCATATCCGCCAATATCCCGCGTATCGGCCGTCTCAACAGGGGTGACAAGGATTATTTCATGTGCTCTGACAATATCGAGGCTGTGGCGTTGAAATATGGTCTATGGGACGGGAACGGGGATTTCGTGTTCTGGAAAGCATTCAACTCCTCTTATGGCCAGGGACGAAATTTCAGGGAGAGGGAATTCTATATCCTGAATGCCCTTGCCCCGTCGCTTGGTCTGACATATGACATGGATGAACTCCCGTTCTCCATCAGGCCTGACAGCAAGGTGGATGTAAGGAGGGTGATGGAACTCCTCCGCAGCAACTATGACGGGGAGGAATTCGACAATTGCACCAGGATACTCATAGACTCGGCAAAGGTCAGCCCTCTTGCCAATCCTTGGATGACATCCACTATGCAGAAGACTCTCAACTTCCTGGCCCCCGGTACAGTGGGAACATACAGGACCGTTTCCGTGGCATGGTGTTCATACTCACATGTGACGCAGCTCCGCAGCTGGCTGCCTGACGACATAGGAGGCATATGCTGGCTGTCAGTGGATAACCCCGGTCAGAGTCCGCATATCCCTGTGTTCTGTGGGAACAGCACGATTCCTGAGCCATTCTGGCGCTGTGGCCAGAACAATTATTGGCCGGACTGTGCACTCTGGCAGTTCCGCCGAGCCAACAAGATGGCGACTCTGGGATGGCAGAGCACCAAGGAAGGATTCATGAAGACATTGAACGAAGTGGAGGATGCTGCATTCGAGGGGCTTCCTCAGCTTGAGGCTGCTCCGCGCAAGGACCGCACCGTTCTTCTTGACAAATACACAGCTGATGCCTATGACAGGGCCGCAGCTGCATGGGACGGCTTGGAGTCCTCATATTGGATTAAGTTCGGTCTTGGATTCTGACGTATGGCCGGACGCGAAGAAAGATATGCCTCTCTGATGCTGTCCCTCAGGAGTCTCCTTGATGGAGAGTCGCGAACCAGCCGATTTAGATGATACAGATGCCCGCTGCCTGGAAGAGATAGCGGAAATGGTCTGTTATTCCCCTTGCATGTCAACTTCGTAGTTGTCGAAGTCCGGTCCGGCGATGGCATCTATCTCCACCAGACCGCCCATAGGGAGCGCTGCAACCTGATAGCATACGCGTGCCGGCTTGCTCTCCGGGAAGAATTCTGCATAAATGGCGTTCATGGCTCCGAAGTCCCTGATGTCGCTGAGGAGGACCGTGGTCTTTGCGATGTTCTCATAACCGAGGCCCGCTTCCTTGAGAATGGCCCCGATGTTCTCGAGACTCTGTCTGGTCTGGGCTTCTATTCCTTCTGCGATTTTTCCGTCCGCCGGGTTGATGCCCAGCTGTCCGGAAAGGTAAAGTGTGCCGTTGAGCTCTATGGCCTGTGAATAAGGGCCTATGGCTTTCGGCGCATTCGGGGATGCTATCGTTCTTTTCATTTCTTTGTTATTTTATTTTAACAAATATCGTTATTTTCGCATGAAATATTAAATCCGATGAGAAAACACATTCTATTATTTGCTGCGGTGTCTCTCTTTGCCGCAATTTCATGCTCCGATGACGTTCCTGAGATTGACAGCCAGTGGAACGGGGCAAGGGTCGCCTTCCTGGGTGACAGCATTACGGATGCCAACCAGATCGGGCGTTTCAATGATACTTATTGGAACATGCTCCAGGACATACTCGGCATAGAACCGCTTGTCTATGGATTGAACGGCCATCAGATGTCGCAGATCATAGGCCAGGCGGAGAAACTTGAGGCTGACCACGGTCAGGATGTGGATGCGATAGTCGTGTTTGTGGGCACAAACGACTATAACGCCGATGTGCCGATGGGGGAATGGTACGATTGTGAAGTATGCGATGTCGAGCGGGACGGCAAGGTCATGGTCCCCCGCAAGCATCGTACTCTCATATATGACGAAGGTACATTCTGCGGACGTACCAATTCTGTCCTCAAATACCTTAAGAGCCACTTCCCGACCAAGCAGATAATCCTGCTCACGCCTATCCACCGCGGATATGCCACATTCGGGGACGACAATATCCAGCCTTGTGAGGAGTATGCCAATGCCTGTGGACTTTTTATCGATGATTATGTGCAGACGCTCAAGGATGCCGGCAATGTATGGGCGGTGCCTGTGATTGACCTGAATGCTGTCTGCGGCCTGTATCCGCTGGAGGACGGACAGATCGGGTATTTCAGGAACGCCGATACGGACCGTCTCCACCCGAATACCGAAGGACATGTCCGTATGGCCTACACTCTCGCATATCAGCTGCTTGCATATCCGTCACGTTTCCAATTGCCGGAAAATGATTGAAGAAATAAAGAACATAGTCCGTGAGGCCGCTTCCCTCATGGTGTCGGGCGGATTTGAGATAAGCATGAAGGGCGGCTGTGAGAACATCGTCACAAGTTCCGACCTGGCCGTACAGGATTTCCTCAAGGAAAGATTTTCATCGCTGCTGCCCGGCAGCGGCTTCATCTGCGAAGAGGAGGATATGCATGACGATGCCCGTGAATGGGTATGGATCATCGATCCTATAGACGGCACAGCCAATTATTCGCGAGGAATAGACCATTGCTGCATTTCCGTGGCACTCAGCCATTCCGGAGAGGTGGTGAAGGCCGTGGTATACAGCCCTTGGCGGAACGAGATGTACCATGCGGAAAAGGGAGCCGGTGCGTTCCTTGACGGCAGGCCCATACATGTCTCGGACAGACCTTTCAAGGACGGCTTGCTGTGCTGTGCGATGAGCACGTACCGGAAGGAATATGCTGCCGTATGCAGCGATATCATCATGGACGCATACTACAAGTGTAACGACGTCCGCAGGTTCGGCTCTGCCGCGATAGAACTATGCTTCCTTGCCAGCGGCAAAATAGAACTGTATTTCGAATACAGGCTCCAGCCGTGGGACTATGCGGCAGGCAACCTCATATTGCAGGAAGCCGGCGGCACCGTCACGGATCTGGCCGGCAATCTGCCGGGCTATGGCGGTCCATCGCTTGTCTGCGGGGCGAATTCGGTTGAGAATCATGCCGCGCTTTTGTCGATCATCAGGTCACATCTGGGCCGTACTGTCAAATAATGAATGTTATATATCCCATCGTTATGAAGAGATCCGAACATATTCTTCCATTCCTGATCTTTGTGGCCTTTATGACAATTATGGCCGGATGCAGTCCAAGCATCAATCCTATCCTTACTGATGCCTATGCTGCAGACCCGTCTGCAATCGTGTTCGGTGATACGCTGTTCGTATATCCCAGCCATGACCAGAACGCGGGCTTTGGATTCAATATGGAGGATTACCACTGCTACTACACTACAGACATGAAGCATTTCACTGACGGAGGAGTGATTTTCAAACCTCTCGAGCAGACTGAATGGGTGAAGAGCCGGGCCTGGGGACCTCAGTGTGTCAGGAAGATGGTCCTGAAGAGCGATGATGACACCACCCGCGTGATGAGATATTTCTTCTATTATTCAGGTAATGCCGGCGAGATCGGCGTTGCCGTAAGTGATTCACCATTCGGACCGTTCGAAGATCCTCTCGGCAAGCCTTTCTTCACTGTTGACACCCCGGGCATATACTGCAACAGGGATTTCATAGATCCGCACTGCTTCATCGATGATGACGGGCAAGCATATCTGTTCATGGGCCAGAATACCATCAATGCCGTCAAATTGAACGACGACATGATTTCGTACGACCATAGCGGCGGAGTTCTCGATGAGAATGGGCATGAGACCGGAGTCTATCATATCGATGCTCCTGATTTCTTCGAGGCTGTATGCTGTCACAAATATAACGGCAAATACTATCTGTCATATGCAAATCCATATGATACGGACCATGCCTACGAGCTCGAGTACTGCATGGGAGACAGTCCGCTCGGACCATATGAACATAAGGGCAAGTTCATGGACGCCCAGGGAAATTTCACAAACGAACATTCCATCGTCGAGTATAAAGGCCAGTGGTGGGTGTTTTATCACAACGCCTATGTAGGTGTTGCCACCGGTGGCGGCGATCAGGCATTCAGCCGCCGCAGCATGTGTGCTGACCGCCTCTACTACAATGAGGACGGGACCATAAAGATGGTCATCCCTACAAGGAATAACAGAAAATTCAAGAAAGCGGTCAAGACACTCACTCTTCCGAAATTATATCAGCCCGTCAGACAGGAGGAAATGGAGCCTGTCTATAAAGAGATATGCACGCCGGTCAAGCATGGAATCGTAGTGAAGCCGGAAAATCCGGAGTGCAAGGCTGACAGCCCGAGTGTCTTCAGGCATGACGGCAAATGGTACATGACATGGATCATGTTTGACGGCAAGGGATATGAGACCTGGCTTTCCGAGAGCGACGACCTTCTCAAATGGACTACGCTCGGCAGGATTATGAGCTATGCCAATGACACTTGGGACAAATCCCAGCGGGCCGGATACATTGCCTTGCAGGACCTTGAGTGGGGCGGAAGCTATGAAATGCAGCAGTACGATGGCAAATACTGGATGAGCTATCTCGGCGGATGCAATCCGGGCTATGAGACCGAGCCGCTGATGATAGGTCTTGCTTCCAGCGGCACATTAGGCAAGCCGGTGGAGTGGGAGTGCGGCACGGAACCTATCCTTTCTCCAATGGATGAAGACAGCCAGTGGTTCGAAAAATACACTCAGTATAAGAGTTGCATCATAGAGGATAAGGACGGTCTTGCCGGTCACAGGTTCGTGATGTATTATAATGCGAAAGGCCAGAATCCGGCTGTATGCGGCAGGGATAGCAAGACTCCCGGATTCATTGCCGAGCGCATAGGAGTCGCCTTCTCGGATGACTTGAAGAACTGGGAACGTTACAGATACAATCCTGTCCTTTCTTTCGAGGCTCCGGGTACAATCACCGGAGATCCGCAAATCCAGAAGATAGGCGACCTATATGTGATGTTCTACTTCCGCGCATCCGATCCGGAAAGGGTATACCAGGCATACAACAGTTTCGCATGCAGCCGCGACCTTCTCCACTGGTACAACTGGGAAGGAGA
Source organism: Candidatus Cryptobacteroides sp. (assembly GCA_045600405.1). Taxonomy (GTDB): domain Bacteria; phylum Bacteroidota; class Bacteroidia; order Bacteroidales; family UBA932; genus Cryptobacteroides. Next base: position 5,360 of record JAZRXV010000113.1, on the reverse strand, counting down.
GGATCTGATATATCCTTCTGAACCATACGACAACATCTATGCGCACAAAAGCTACGTTGTACGCTGGAATGGCGTGACCTATCACTTCTACTGTGCGGTCAACGACCGGGATGAAAGAGGCATTGCCGTCGCTACATCAAGATAACTCTACCTTAAAGCTGATATCTTGCCACAACGTGACCGGCCGGAGCCCAGATAGTATCTGATTTCAGTGAGAATTCCATATTGATCCTGCATCCAGCCGCTTTCGGACCGAGGTCAATGGTCATTGTGCCGCCCGGTTCCAGGGCAAGTGTGTCCAGGTTTCCTCCTGCCACGGCGACGCCTCCGCGCACTGCCTCCCACTTTACATCGAATCCGTTGAGGTCAGTGAAATCATAGTCGTTCCTGACCGTGAATTCTCCTGCATTGCCTGTCCTTGCTACGATGAACGGACGATAGCAGTCCCTGATCTCTGCGAGGAGAGGAAGCGGCTTGCGGTCTGCCGAGACTATGCCTTTCCTTCCAGCTGTCACGCTGGTAGGCTGCTCGCCGAAATCTCCGGAATGGTATATCTTTCCGGATGCATCTCCGAATTTGTAAAGGCCATGCCAGCACCACTCCCAGTAATATGCGCCTATCATTCTCTCCGACTTCCTGATATAGTCCCAGGTGTCCTTGATGCCCTCGGAATGACTGTATTCGCATAGGATATACGGCTTGCTGGAGCCGTTCTCATCCTTGGCCTTCATGTTAGGCACGGATGGGTACATGTTCGAATCGAGGTCAGCAATTGTGTCATCCCCCTCGTAATGGATAGGACGTGTCGGGTCAAGGGCTTTCATTGCGTCCCTTTCCGCCACAAGATTACATCCTCCGGCACTCTCGTTACCGAGCGACCAGAATATTACGCAGGCATGGTTGCGGTCTCGCTGGACCATGCGTACTCCTCGGTCGACATAGGCGTCCTTGAATGACGGGGTGTTGCTGATACCGTTGTTGCCATGGCATTCTATGTCAGCCTCGTCCATGATATACATTCCGTAATAATCGTAAAGTGCATATGCGGACGCCCTGTGCGGATAGTGACTGGTGCGTATGGCGTTGATGTTGTTCTGCTTCATCATCCGGATGTCATTTATCGTCACCTCGTTAGGGATGGCCTTGCTATAGACCGGATGTGTCTCGTGACGGTTGACTCCCTTGAAGAAGACCTGCTTGCCGTTTATCAGCACGTGCCTGTCCTTTATCTCGACTTTCCTGAGGCCGTAGCGGCTCGACACTGCCTGTACTTCATCCCCGTTCCTGTCCTTGAGACTGAGTACCACTGTGTAGAGCGACGGTGTCTCCGCGGACCATAGTTCCGGATTCTCAACCTTTGCGGTGAAATCAATGAGGGCATTCCTGCGCTTTCCAACCTTGACGCTGCCCGCCTCCGTGCAGGACAGGGTCTTTCCGTGCGGGTCGATGATCTCGACGGTAAGGGAGTGGGCCGAGCGCCTGCCGCCGGTATTCCTTATCCAGGTTTTCACATTGACGCTGGCACTGCTGAAGTCGCCGGCGAACTCTGAGGAAAGATTGAAATCCGCAATGCTGGTCTTAGGTGCGGCATACATCCAGACGTCCTTGTGGATGCCGGCCACGCGGAACATGTCCTGGTCCTCGATGAAACTTCCGTCAGACCATCTGAGGACTTCGACGGATATGCTGTTGGTTCCCGGATGTACGAGCTTCGTGACATCGAATTCGGAGTCGTTGTTCGGCCCCTGGCTGTATCCGACGTACTTCCCGTTCACCCATACGCTGAATGCGCTGTACACGCCGTCAAAATGCAGGAAGATCTCCTTGCGGTCCCAGGATTCCGGTATTACGAAATCCCTCCGGTATGAGCCTGTCGGGTTAGGCTCGTTCTCGCTGGTGTAGCCTGGCACGGGAACGATCCTGCTCGGCTTTCCGTTGAAAGGATAGGTGACGTTGGAATAGATAGGGGTGCCGTATCCGTACTGCTCCCAGCATGACGGGACAGGGATTTCAGCCCATCCGCTCACATCATAGTTCTCCTTATGGAAATCCACGGGCCTGAGTGACGGTTCCTTGACCCAGTTGAATTTCCATTTGCCGTTGAGGCTCAGGAAGTCGGATGAAAGGGGAGTCTCCCAAGGCCTTTCGAAGTATGCCGCGTCCGCCTTCAGGGCAGCCACATCCGGATATGGAACCATGGTCACGTGTCCCGGGAGCTTGTTCCTTCCGATAATCTTTTCGTTCTCCCAATCGTCTTCACCATGTATGACTTCGGCAGGTATCTTGCCGTTCACTGCCACGAGATTCCAAACGGTGGCTTCCTCTCCGTCCCGTCCGAGCCTGAGAAGGGTGCCTTCCATATCCTTGTCCTGGAGAAGTATGGCATGACGGCTGGTCTTGTGGCATATCTTCACTTTGCCGGAACCGACGAATTCTATGTCCCAACGCTGATTGTCGCAATTGTTATGGACCCAGCTTGCGAGCGGGCATCCGTGCTCACCGGGATCCAGTATGTCGAAAGCCTGTCCGGAGTAAGGACTCCATATGGACCATCCTGTCTCATCACCTTTGATGCAAAAACGCTGGGCCAGACTCTTCTTGTCCATTTTCCGCAGGGTGAAATTGGACTCGTCCTGGGTCGAACCACCGTTGTCCACCGCGTATCCTTCCGGGGATACGAGCATATACATCTTGTCACTGTTGATGGAATTCTTCGCACAAACCGCTGCACATGATGCCAGCAGTGCAATCAAGGTAATAATCCTTCTCACTTTCATTTATTTCTCCTTATTTTTCCTGAGCCAGTTGCCACCCTCTGGTGGTCGTGTAATATTTTGCAATCATATTAGGTATTTCCCACTGTGGCATATCGCCATTCTTCAAGTATCCGAGGAAGTTCTGCGTGACCTGCCCGAAGTGAGCTTCGTGCCCGACCCTGTAACTGTCCGGGATTACGACGTGGATCCTTGTGCCTTCAGCTTCAAGGGCCACTCCGGGGTATTTGTCGGCGATAGGTTTGAAGGCCTCGCAGGCCTTGTCGAAATCCATTTTGTCCGAAGGCTCGAAATACAGTTGGGGGACATAGCCCTGCTCAGCGGTCTGCCTGATCGCCAGATTGCCCTTGGTGCCTCTAAGCATGGAATAGTGGGTATCGCCGCCGCTTGCCGGCTCGTAGTCCCAAAGCGCACGGACTTTGGCGCAGACGCCTTTGATCCTGTAGTTTATTTCACCGTTGGCGAATACTTCCAGCACCCCGTCCTTCACGTTCCCGGTCAGGAAGTCGGGGAATTCGTCGAGGCCTGTGGATTTCTTGAACTGTTCCGGGTCAAGGTCGGTGCTCCAGTGGCTTGCTGAAGTGACATCGATGTCCTTTGTGTAGTCCAGGACCTGCTCAGGGAAACATTCCCACTGTACGAGGTCGACAAGGTGCACCATTACATCGGCAATGCCTTCACCCTGCTGCCTGACGTCATAGAACCATGCCGGTCTTGTCAGAGCCTTTCCGGAGACGTTCTTGTAGAAGCAGTGGACGCTTTCCATCACTATACCCGGATCTTCTTCGGTGCCTTTGACCTGCTCCCCGAATATCTCAGGTACGGCTGCGAGTTCCTTCTGGAGTATGCTGGTGATCTCGAAACGCTCGGTCATGATGTCATAAAGCAGAAGCCCCTTTCTTGCTGCTATTTCGAAGGATTCCTTCAGCAGGCCGAAATTCCCGGCATCTATGGCCATAGGTTTGTCGGCAAGTACGTTGATGCCGGCTTCGAGGGTCTTTTTGATGTATTCGGTCTTCTTGGAATTGTTGCCGGCTGTCACCATGACGTTGCCTTTCTTCTCCTGAAGCATCTTCTCGAGGAAGTCTCCGCCCTCATAGATGATTTCATTCCATGAGGTAGGGGATTCGGCCCTCGTATTATATGCTTCTATCTTCTTCAGGTGCTCCTGGAGGTCATCTCCTCCCGGCGAATAGACATACACATCCTTTGAAACTTCAGGATATTGGGTTTTCTGTACCAGGGCGGCATGGAAATGTCCCGGGTCAAGGGTGAGCAATGTCACTTCGCTGTCGTTCCCGGTTGGATTGCATGAGAGTATCACCATCGACACTGCCGGGATGGAAAGAATCTTTTTCATATCTTTTTAATTGTAACTGCGGGCGGACATGCATAGTCCGTCCAGATTTTGTCTGCTTTTTCCGGAGTCATCTCTCCGTCGTATGCCATGACACGGTATTTCAGGTGGTAGGTGTTGCCGGGCTCCAGCACCCAGTCGACACTCTTTGCCGGGCAGAAATTGACATAGACATCACCGCGGCCCCCGTTCGCGTTCTGGTCCCAGATCCGCAACTGCTCCGGTGAATCGTAATTGTCCGGGCAGGACAGGAACATGAATCCGGCCATTTCCCCTCCGTTCGCACCGTTTACGTATATCCAATTGGCACGGGTCTGGTCGATCACCGGCCTTTCCAGTCCTTCGGAAGTCATCATCACGCTGTTCTCTTTTGTCCATTCGGCGGTAGCGCGGCAGCTGAAACCCTGATAGCGGTATGCCTTGATCGTGACGGTCTTGTCCGTGCATGGGGAAAGCACTGATTCGAAGTCCCAGACATAGCCGTCCTTCGTGTCGGCCGCCAGGACGTTCCAGTCCTCTTTCATTATGACGGTCTCGCTCCCGGGAGTGAAAGCGACATGGTCCAGAGTCACGTCAAAGCCGCTGAAGATCTGTCCGGCATCGGTGCTCCTGATTCCTGTAGCCCTTACCGTACCCAGGCTGTCACCAAGATTCCAGAGGTCATAGATATTGCCGTCGTACTCAACCTTTGTCCACGGATTCCAGATACCGTAATGGTGCCTGTGGTCTTCAGGCTGGATGTTGGTGAATACGAATCCTGACGGCGTGCATGCCGGGTGTATGTATCCGCTTCTTGCGTACAGAGATCTGACGCCCTCCGGGGCCGGGGTGACGGCACCGTTGTATTTCAATATCGTTCCATGAGGACCTTCGAGCGTGATGTCGCCGTCGTTGCCCAGCACATAATCCATCCTGCGGAGGTCCGTTATCCCTGTCTTCCCTTTTTGGAAAATGAAACTGCGGGTCTGGCCGGCGGGAGCCGGTCCGTCAAGGTTGAAATACAGGACATCGGCACCACCTTGGGAAACAATCTGACAAGGGACTTCCTTACCGTTGCTGTCTGTAAGGATGTAATGAGGACACGGCTTGTCCAAGGCTACGCTTACAATGCAGTCATCCCTGTCATATCCTCCGGTGTTGACACTGATTTCGTACTTTGGTGAGCATGCCGCCAATATGATGGCCGACAGCATCGGAATGAGCAATCGCTTCATTTTTCTATGATGTTG
>JAZRXV010000112.1:0-17195 GCA_045600405.1 Candidatus Cryptobacteroides sp. | reverse complement strand
TCCGCGACCGGCGCAGGACTGTATCCAGGACTGCAGTATATATGACCTGGTTATCTTTTCTCCGGTATCTCCGTCAGGTGTCTCCACATAGATGTAGCTCTTCTTCCAATGACGGTTCCAGTACCCCACAGTTCTGCGGAGGGATTTCCCGCTGCCGGGTGCCGCAGATGCGATTCCGTCCACCTTCGCCGTCCACTCCTCTGGATCGGAGTAGATGCCGCTGTCCGTGGCGATGCGCATGTCGATTTTCTTTATGGATCCTTCGCTTGACAGTTCGAGCGGAGAGGACTTCTTCAGCCCCTTGCCCTCCATCCTGAAGCCGAAGCACCTGTCCTTGAACGGATCGTACGCCGCCCTGTTCTCAATCTCGATACCCTGAAGGTCCAGCGTGGCGTCATATGAAGAGCAGGCATTGTAGTGACGTACCGTGACTGCACCCTTGCTGTCAAGAATCTCGTCTGGATAGCGGTAAAATTCGATACCCTCCGGATATCTGGCAATCGAACGGCCGTATCCTTGCTCCATATAAGCCGGTGCGATAAGCTCCTGATGGTCTCTCCATACCTCCGCCTTCGCTGTGACGCTCACTCCTTCCTTCGAGCTTCCGGCTATGCGGATCACGGGCTGCTCGCTGTCAATCCAGAACGAGAGGTCAGTACCGGCACCGTGCAGTCTGATACAGCCGTCGGCGAGGTCCAGTATCTGGCTGAAATCGTCCCCGGAAACGATCGACGGTGTGAAGCTCACCCTAATGCGCCCGAGCTTGAGCAGTTCACCGGTCTCGCTCCAGCTGTCGGTCCTTGAGATGTAGAATACCAAGTCTCCGTTTTGCTCGACCCAAACGTTCGCGCCTACTTCCCCGTTACCTATGGGCATGCTGCCGGATGCATCTGCGGACGGGCTGTCCCATACCAGGTCATACTTGCTGACCTCGATGCCATAGGTGGACAGAGAGAACACTAACAGCAACGCCGCTGCCAGACGGATGTGTCGAAAATAATTTGTGCTCATAGAAATAAAATTTGTCAGTAGTGATAAGGTTTGAATCAGAACCCAGGTTGAGGGTCAATGTCAAGATGTCTTGTCCCGGCACATTGTCCGGATTCTATGCACAGCCGGAGAGATAACAGAATACTTTCTCCATATCATATCCGGAATAGTGGTGCCAAAAAGTACCGAGCATACCGTCCAGGCCGTACCTTGAGACAACTGAACAGTACAAATAAAGCCCTAAATATCTGAAGAATGAATGCAATGAAAACAGTAGTGATGCGTTGGTATCATGCAGCGGCAAGAAGGCATAGAAGGACAGCAACTGTTCTTTTCATACCAGGATATTGTATTAAAAAATACTTTTTCATATCGAATTGAAGGCACCGCGGCAGGATTGCTGAGAAATCTCTACAGCCTGACCTTGAGAGCTCTGCCTTTGTAGTTTACGGTCCTGGTGACAACGTGTTCGCCATCGACATAACGGATGTTGAACACCCTGGACTCGATCATGCCCGGATATGAGCCATGACGGGCACCGATCTTCAGTTTCCTCCCCTTGAGGGTGAATTCGACAGAGGAAAAGGCTCCTTTCTCGTAATTATAGTTATCACCCTCGTCCTCATAGAGAGTGAACGAGCCTTCCTTTCCTGCATAGACTCGGATCTCGAGGTTGTCCCATGACTTCTCAGAAGAATACTGGACATCCGGTCCTATCGGTACAACGGAGCCCTCGCGCACAAACAGAGGACAATGGTCGAGAGAAGCATCGACATTCACATCCACACCACCTTCATAAACCTTGTCAGTATAGAAATCATACCATCTGCTTCCTTCTGGCAGATAGACATCCATGGATTTCTTCTCAGTCCAGTCCGGCACATCCTCGCTCCAATGGGGACGTTCATCTCCGGTGTAGAGGGCATGAGTGACAGGTGCAACAAGGAAAGACCTTCCGTACATGAACTCATCATCCAGATCCCAGGTCTTCCTGTCAGATCTGAAATCCATGACAAGAGCGCGCATGAAGCTGTCATTGTTCCGACTGACCTGCCATGAAGTGGAATAAGTGTACGGAAGAAGGGCATACCTCAGGCGGATGCCTTTCTCAATAGCATCATAGATAGGTTCTCCCTTCTTGCCGAACTGCCATATCTCGCGGCGAGAATTGGTACCGTGGCTGCGCATCAGCGGAGTGAAGCATCCAAACTGAAGCCAGCGGACATACAACTCCTGGAAAAGAGGATTCCCGCTGCAGGCCGGTTCCGGTCCATTGTTGTAACTTACAGCAAAAAAGCCTCCCAGATCGGTGTTCACAAACGGATTGCCTGTAAGAGTATAATTGAGGCAGAGGGGAATCTGACTTCTGAAGGAACCCCAATTGGAAGATATGTCTCCGCTCCAGGCATGGGCGCCGGTACGCTGCTGCCCTATGAAGTATGACCTTGTAAGGATGAAGACCCTCTTGTCTTCACTGGCCTTGCGTTGATGGTCATAAACGCCTTCCACACACATCAGAGGATAGATATTCCGGACGCTGCGCCACGAGCCCATCCCGGTCACAAGGTCGAAGCCCACCCCCTGTGGAAGTTCCTCCGGTTCGGTGGCATCCAGCCCCCAGCCATCTATGCCGAGGTCATGGAAAATACTGAGTTTGTCCCAGAATATGTCCCTCGCCTGAGCGTTATAGGCATCATAGCACCTCACCCCGACTCCGTCTCCAGCATTCGGGAATGTATCAAAATCAAGGAGCATGCCCTTCTCGGAGAACTGACGGAAGATGTCGGTCTTAGGGCCGAACGACGGCCAGACCGAGATCAACATATGAGCGTTCAGATTGTGTATCTGCTGCACCATAGACTTCGGGTCAGGGAATTCATGATTCAGGAACTCCATAGAATTCCACTGGGCAAAGGACTCCCCCCAGTACTGCCAGTCCTGAATGATACCGTCAATCGGGACTCCAAGGTCACGGTAACGCTTGACTACGCCGACTATCTCCTCCTGGGAGACATAGCGCTCACGGCTCTGATTGTAGCCATAGGTCCAGAGAGCCTGCATAGGGACGGCTCCGGTCAGTTTCCTCAATCCTGCGATCACTCCGTCAGCATCACCTCCGTATATGAAATAATAGTCGATCTCCTCCGCTACCTGAGACTTGAAACTCAGCACAGTACCGTCATCAGAGATGCCGGTCGGAGAATAATTGTCCCAGAATATTCCATAACCTTTGACAGACTGGAAGAAGTTGGCATAGTCCTCCAAATTGTTCTGAATCATGGTCCTGTTCTCCCCGCGGAGGTTCATCTTTCCGTTCTGCAGCATTCCCAAACCATAGACCGGCTCATCCGGATCAAGCCTCCAGCCTTGTCCCGCTACGAATGCGCCCTTGTCGACCCCCTCGGCAATAGGAGTCAGCGAGCAGCTGTCCTCGACCAGGAGTATGCGTCCTTTCCTGTCTGAAAAAGTTACAGTCCCGTCATCAGCTACGGAAACCTTAACCTTCGGCTTCGAAACCTTCCCCGCCGGTTCGGCAATGACACAGACGCTCTTCTTGGCACGTCCCGTCCCATCGGCAGACTTCTCTATACGGACAATCTCAGGGGAATAGTATGTAACCTTTACATTCTGTGCGGAAGCGGACAAAACGGTCATCAAAAGAACCGCACAAGCGAGAATTGGAGATTTCATGTAATTTACAATCTTCATGGAAAAATATCTGGAAAGCTACTTGTCCTTGAATGGGATCCGCTCCTCCCTGTTGATGAGCTTCAAGGCACGGCGGGTGCTGAATGGAATATGGGATGTTATGAATTCGGGAACATTGTATGAGAAGAACAACTCGGAGTAATACTTCCCGGGGTTACGTTGGGGAAGAAGGAACGGTTTCCCCACATTTCCGTCTTCATCAATGTGACACAGGAACAATCTTGTGAACAGACCGTCCAGTCTGCGGCTGCTGAACACGAACCAACGGCTTGAAGAGTCCCAGTTGTGATAACTTTCAGTATCCTGGCTGTTGGACTCGGTGACAGGTCTGGTTTCTCCGGACTTCATATCAAGGATCCACAGGTCCGCTTCGTGATGCCATATCGGGAAAGTTCCGTAATCCGACAATGTGTACATAAGATACTTTCCATCGAAAGACGGCTTTGGGAAAGCGACACTTTTCCCTTCGGATGCTGCGTCAATGATGGTAGTCACGCTCTCCGGGCTGCCGCATTCCCCCGTTTCAGCATCGAAACCGACTTTGCACAGATTATATCGTATATCCGTAATGCTGTCGGGAAGTGCTGCCGGTGCCGCAGTTGTGAAGTAAAGATCTTTTCCATCCGGGGAGAAGGACGGGAAAGACTCCCATCTGCCCTTCCGCGCACATGCCTCTGGAATCAGCAATTCTCCCGAATCAATGTCATATATCTGCACATCGCTGTCGACATCGAATACTTCAATAAGTTTGTCAGGACAAACATGGAATAACTGTTTGGTGTCATTTGAAGAATAGGCGATATACTTCCCTGAAGGATGCCAGTATGGGTAAACGCAGTTTCCCAACGACTTTTCCGTCCTGGTATTGAATGCTTCCAGTTTTCTGTTCTTTCTGATAAGTGTCGCACCATGTTTTCCGCGAATGTGAAGGCTATAATCTTCCGGAGAGCATCTGTTGAAACTGTGGCAATTAACGCAACCGTTGAATTTGGTGTTCTCGATCAGGGCCTTTTCCTTGAAGGATGAAAGATCCCGTTCGTAGATGCCCATGGGACCGAAAGCCTCGTAGCCCGGAGCGATTTTCCTATAACACAGACCGTAATCCATGTCATCAGAACTGACGAATATGTTGAAGGGGCGGAAACTGACCCATCCGGAGTCGCTTCTGGCGTCAACCGATACTTCCAGAGAGTCCCCGGCCGCATCTCTCAGGAGACGATGCCACTTCCTTATCGGGAAGTGCGTGGATTTGCCGCGTAACGAAGAAACTCTGCACCTGCCCTTATGGCTGATCCTGACAGAAATATCCTTGATATTTTCATCTGCCATGCAGAAATTCAAGGGAGCGATTCCAGCAGGGACCGTGACATTCGAATAATCCGGGAATATTTCAGCTGTCTCTGTCGAAAAATACTCCGGAGACGGATGGCAGGAGACGGCAAGAATACCGATGACTACAATGTAAAGGGATCTCCGTTTCATTTTCGATTCATGTATAAAAGGTAGAACAAATAGCTGTCCCCGTATTTTGTTTTAAGATGAGACTTCGTCTTTCTTGCCATAACGTCATCAATGAACTCCGAACATTCTGCCTTTTCCTCTTCCGGAATGTTCCAGGGCAAGCCATCGAATGTCCTGTGGTGCTTTGTCCAATCAGCAAGAAGAGCTTGGGCATAAGCTTTCGGAATCGAGGATTCACTCCCAAGATATTTTTCATAGCAGGACCTGAATTGCTCAGTATCACCCTGCAGCATCAAGTATCCCATAAGATACTGAAGAGCAAGCGCATTGCCTTTATTTTTCTCATATAGCGCTCTCAGCTGCCCGGGCAGCCTCTCCTGGAAGTAAAATTCATCCGTCTGTTCCAACCGCTTGTCCCTCAGGTCTTCGATGCCTGAACCGTTCTCTGCCATCCCGTTCAAAGCGTTCAGGGCGTCTTTCCTGTAAAACAAGGTATGGCTCAACTCCTTGTAATATTTTCTAGCGACATCGTAATCTCCATTGATACAAGCTACGCGCGCCATGGTCCTGCAGCACTGGGCGCTCCTCTGGAAATGCGGGATGGACTGCATAGCTTCGAACGCGAAACGTTGTGCTTCATTGAACATGCCGAGTTCATAGTATATCCCTGACAACACGAAAGGCATAAGGTAATCCAGCTTGTATTCTGGAAGAAGCCCTTCCGTACCTATCTGCCGGAATGCGAACAACTCGTCCGCCAACCGTCCATTAACGCCCAATGCCATATTATGGCTCGCTATGGCAAATACGGAATTGGGATTCGCATCCTTGGAATACTCGTCCAGAATCTCGTCCCACTTTTTGTCCCTGAGCAGGAACACATATTTAAAGCTTTGCTCTCTTTCTATGCTGTTGTGGCCTTTCATGCTCTTCCCTATGAAAAGGATTCCAAGGACAATCGTAAATGCAGATGAGATGATGCAGAAAATACTGCCGCGACTTGATTTCAGCATCGGGAATACCATTGCTGCAACTGCTCCGCACCAGGCAAGATACGGAAAATCGTCAGTTCCGTAATAATGGAGTCCCCGCAACAGGCCATCCAACGGATAATTCGTAATCATCCAAGCGGACACAAGGCACAGAACCGCAACTGGAAGAAGCACCGCAGCCGACTTAGGCGACCTGACAATGACAGGTATGATGAACAGAATCGAGATACTGCCGAAAGCAAAGAACATGAATGCGGCAAGTACAGCGGCAACTGCGGTACGCTTCATATCATCAGCAATGCTTTGGGTAGCCTTCAAAGCGGCCAATGATGCAAGGATAGACACCGAAGCAGACAGCATGGCCATATAATCGCAATGAAAAGCGACCAGTATCAATGACGGGATAAAGCTCAAAGGATACAGCCATGCTTCTTTGCATCGGGAATTATGCCATGTCAGCCTCTGGACCGAAGAAATCACAAGCGCCATGATCAGCGCGCCGGCCAATGGACTGATGAAGAACTGGGTCAGGAATCGGGAAAGATAATCGGATATCCCTCCGGGACAAAGCACAGTCTTGACGAAATAGCCGGGTGTGAACAGAAACATCTGGTAATTCTCCATGAACACCAGGTGATATGGCAGGACAAGGGCGAAGAAAAGAATCAATGCGCCTGTAAAAACTGCAGAAATTGTAAAATCAAGCCATTTCGTCATTTCCGAGTATATCTCTTGAAGATGATGCTATACAAAATTAACGAAATTATTTAAGTAATGCTATCCCTCAGTCCATAGCCTGTTAGCAAAAAAAAGAGCCGGCCAAAATACATTCAGCCGGCTCCTCCTTAAGATGTATAAGCAAGCGATTACTTATTGAGAGTCAAAGATATCGTCCACTTCTTGACGGTTCCGTCCGCAGCCTGCACCTCATATGTGTGAGGCTTGCTCCAATCAGCAGGTGTCCCGAGTGCCGGAGAATCTCCGACAGGCGAAATGACTGACGCAACAGAGATATTGACGGCAACCACGAGCTGGTTGGCGCTGACCTTGCTCTTCTCTGAATCTGGGAAGTTTGCAGGAAGGGTAGCAGTGATATTGACAGTGCCGTTGGCAGTATTGATATCGTTCGATACTGTAAGAGTGGCCTGCTTCACAGCATTCGCCCCACTGAGGGCATCCTTGATGCTGGTATCAACATACCTGTAATATACATACGCCGATGTAATATCTGCATACTGATAAACATCCAATTCCTTAAGATTGGACTTAAGGCATGATGTGCAGGTTACAGCTAGCGCAATGGCTGCAATGATGAATTTTATTGATTTCATATTCTATTTCATTTAAACTATTACCAACCCGGATTCTGCGCAGTGTCAAGACCATAGGATGCACGGGTGTTGAGGAAGCCCTGTGCAATAGGGAACAGGTAACGTCTTTCCGTGAAGTTACGCTGTGCCGCATTGATAAGGGTCATCTGGTGGATAAGCATAGACTTGCGGTCGCGTGAGATGGAGATCTTGAGTGCAGGCTCGCAGAAAGCCTCGATAACTGCACCAGGAGCCCTGCCCTCATTGCAAACGCCACCATACTTGCCCCAACGCAGATATGAGAAATAGGTATCTGCACACTCGTCGCACAGTTCGCAATTGCGCTCACGCATATAGTCTTTCCATGCGGTGTCGCCATCGACGAATTTAGCAGGAGGGAGATTTCCGTGAGTTGTACGGGTCATGTTGAAGTCAGCGACCGCTTCCTGATATTTTCCAAGGCAGAGATAAGCCTCGGCGCGGTTGAGGTATGCTTCAGCGACACGTGCAATCGTATAATGCATTTTACAAGGGTTCTGGTAGTTGTTGATACCTGATTCAGGGGTTTCAGGAGTATGCTTCTTCCAATAGTAACCGGTAGCGGTGCTATACCAAGCGCCATCTTCACGGTCGCGGACACCGGCGGATGCATTACCCTGGAGGTTGGTCTCGAATAAACTTCCGCTCCAAATGCCGCGATCACGAACGATGGTGGCATCGAGACGGGCATCCCTGTTATCATACATCAGCTGGGAGAGATCCCTGTCGCAACCCTCCTTGAGGACTGAATACCTTGTGAAGAGAGGATATGCAACATTCGCCATGCTAAGATCCTGAGGAGAAGGCATTCTTCTAGGAGTACCATCCAGACAAGTGTAACTGTCAACCTGACCTGCGGTCGTGATTGTGCTTGGGTCCTTTTCCTCTACATTGTTCTTCCACTGTGAAGTCTCCCACCAAGGAAGCGCCTCTCCAGTCTCGTCATCGATGACGAGGTACTGGTCAACCATCTGCTGTGAAGGCCAGTGGACTCCCCAGTTTCCGAAATTAAGGATCTCCGGACCAGGACACTGTGAGTTTCTGGTATGTCCACCACCGAAGTTAGGGCCTACGAGCATCACCTCGTCGAAGCTTGTACTATTGCAGTTGGCGCTGAGATAATACCTGGCGAAAAGAATCTCAGGATCAAACTCGTTGGTCTCATTGAACATGCCCTCAAACTTGTCAGAAGAAGTAAGAGTCTTTTTGCCAATGACATCAGTCGCAGCGTTTATACAGGTAGTGAGGAAAGTCTGGTTGCCAGTGTATGCATAAGCCTGGAGGCAGGCCTCGCTGAGGACAACCTCTGCAGCGTATCTGGTCGCACGGCCGGCAGGTGCGGTGAGAGGAAGGTCGTTGATTGCAGCCTCGAAGTCTGCCACAATAATCTTGTAACTATCCTCGATGGAAGCCGTCATCTTGAGTTCCTTAGCCTTAAGGGTGTCAGCCTGGGAATAGGCCTCCCTGATAGGAAGGAAACGTCCCATCTTGCGGGCCTGATCGTAGAAAATCATGCCACGGAGGAATTTGGCTTCAGCGATGAGCTGTTTCTTTTCGCTATCACTCAGCACCTCAGATTCTTCCGCCCTCTTGATGATGATGTTGCAGCGACGGAGCTGGCCGGCCTTGTTGGCACCGAGATCCGAACCATTACTGAGACCATTTTCTGTTGTGTAATTATCAATCGAACCTCCGACCTGGTCAACTCTTACAGAATTGATGGTTCGGGACTCCCAACTAATGCTGGTTCCGGATCCGGCCCACGTTCCACTAAGGGCAGAGTCGTATGTTCCAGCTACGAATGCGTCAGCCATTGTGAATGAGCTCCACACGGTCTCTTCATCGAAAGAGCCGAAGAGATGGGTGTCAAGCGTGTCCTTGCATGATACTGCAAGCACGAGGCCCACTCCTATTAAACTGAAAATAATACTATTTTTCATAATCTACTATTTGAATCCAATGTTAAGTGTGAGAGCGAGGGTTCTCTCCATAGGGTAGAAGTATCCGTCACCGTCATTCTCTGGGTCCATGCCGAATTTCTTAGACTTGGAGATCGTGAAAATGTTCTGTCCGGAGAGACCGAGCCTGAATGTGGAAATGAAGTTCCAGTTCTTCATCAGGGCATACTTGAAGTCATAGCCGAACTGGAAGTCCTTAAGTCTGATGTAAGAGCAGTCAACAAGCCAGAAGTCGCTTGTCTGGTAGTTGTTGTTGCTGTTGAGGTTGGAGCTGCTCTTCAGACGAGGATATGTAGCATCGGTGTTGGACGGAGTCCAGGTATCCCTTTGGAACGGATAAATGGTAAGAAGGTCTCCGACCTGACCGGTCTTCATAGCATAACCACTGCTGATATATTTATTAGCCCTTGATGATCCGAGGAACAGGGTGCTGAGATAGAATCCCTTGTAATCGAACTTGAGATTGAGACCGAACTGGCAGCGAGGGGTGCTGCTCTTTCCGAGCTTGCGGTTGTCGTTACCGTCAATAAGTCCGTCTCCGTTGGTATCCTCGTATTTGATATCACCAGGTCTGAGCATACCGGAATTCATACCACCAAGATATGCGACGCTGTTGAATACGTCATCCTGGTTCGCATAGAATCCGAGGCTATGAAGGATGTTGCCGTAGGAACCGGTGGACTGCTGGCTCCTGGTGTAAGGGTTCATATATGAAGACTCACTTTCAGACTGGTCATATGCCCACAGCTGGTCGAAATAGGTAAGGTTACCGGAGATGTCATAGTGGAAATCACCGATGCTGTCTCTCCAACCGAGCTGTATTTCAATACCCTCTCTGCGGAACTCAGATTCAGACTTGACCTTTGGCATACCGATACCGATGATCTGGTTGAGGTAGCTCTGGCCGCTAGGTGCGACGAGGTAGCCGAAAGTCTTGTAGTAGAAATAGTCGAATGAACCGTAGAGCCTGCTGCCCAGACTTGCAAAGTCAAAGCCCAGGTCGGTCTGAGTGGTGGTGTACCAGGTAAGGTCAGGAGAAGGAAGCGCTCCTTCACTGAATGTAGGGACGAATGCGCCATCCTGTACATAACCCTGGGTGTTCAGGTTGAATGTCTGCAGGTAAGCGAAACGTCCGGCGCTGCTGTCGAGACCGGTCTGGCCGAATGAAGCACGTACCTTGAGCATATTGAATACATCCTTGCTCACAAGGCCCTGCATCCAGGATTCATTGGTAAGTAACCAACCGATAGAGCCTCCGAAGAAAGGTCCCCATCTCTTGCCCTTTGCGAAATAGT
Organism: Candidatus Cryptobacteroides sp.; assembly: GCA_045600405.1. Classification (GTDB taxonomy): domain Bacteria; phylum Bacteroidota; class Bacteroidia; order Bacteroidales; family UBA932; genus Cryptobacteroides. Next base: position 6,441 of record JAZRXV010000112.1, on the reverse strand, counting down.
CGGAACCGTCATAACGGAAGGAACCCTCGACAAAGTACCTGTTGTCATAGTTGTATCTTGCCTGGCTGATCCATGCGGCACGTCCGAGCTCGGACTCACTGCCACTATTGAACTGCTGGGAAGCAGGTCCGATATTCATCTGGTCAATCTGGAACTCGAAGCTCTGTCTCCACAGACTGGAGGTGGAAGACTTCTCATAGTACTGCTCATAACCACCGAGTACTGAGAAGGTGTGCTTTCCGAATGTATTGCCGTACTCAGCGAATATCTGGTTGGTGTAACCGATGTTCTTGTCGTTAGAAATAGTAAGTTGAGGTTTGTATGAGTAGATAGGAACTGTAGAACCCCAATCATATTCAGGTGCAGAAGCACGCCAGGTCTTATGATCCATGAAATAGAATCTATAGTCGGTAGATGCACGAAGCTTCAGACCCTTGACCCAAGGAAGGCTCCAGATGATCTCTCCCCTTGTGTTGACGACAGCGGTATTGGCGCGGTCGTAACCTGCTTCAGGACTGGTTTCATTAATAGTGTTCCAACCGTTCATCATCCTAGGAAGGCCTAAATCGTTAAGGTAGGTATTTGGACCATTGTTCATCAAGTGAGACATACGTCCCCAGTCAGAACCTCCTTCAAGGTTCTGTGGCTGTACGTATACCTTATAATAACCATCGACAGAGGCATTGATCTGGACTCCGATCTTCCTGAGGTTGACAGTTTCAGCAAGACGGATATTAGAGCGGTTCATGTTGAAAGTCTCAGAGTCCTTGAAGATGGTCTCCTGATGGGTGTGGGCGAAGGATGCATAGGTCTGAGCCACATCCGAGCCACCCTGTACACGGACCGCATGCTTGGTCTGCGGGCCCCAGTCGCGGAGCACGAGGTCGCGGAGAATCTGCATATCATGACCCTCTGCGTCCTTCAGATTTCTTGCATTGGCGATTGCCTGATCGGTGTAGACTGGAGTAAGACCGTCATTGATATAACCCTGATTGGCAAGTTCAAGACGCTCAGCCTGAGGAAGGAGTTCATCCCAGTAGCCTGGCTGTGAGTATGACTGGTTGAAGTCATAATCGACGGTAATCTTATCCTTCGAGCCCCTCTTGGTGACAATCTGGATGATACCGTTTGCAGCACGTGAACCGTAGATTGCGGTTGCAGAAGCGTCCTTAAGGATGTTCATCTGCTCGATATCCTCTGGAGAGAGAGTCTGGAAATCCTGCTCACTGCGGATGACACCGTCAATGACATAGAGAGGGGTGCCACCACCACGGATGCTGATCGAAGGGTTCTTGTCCAAACCACCGTTGCTCTGGACGACGATCAAACCAGGAGAACGTCCAGCAAGACCCTGAGTGATGTTTGTCGTAGGGAGGTTGCTGATTTCCGTAGTCTTGACCTGTGACACAGAAGAGATGAGGTCCCTCTTTGACATGGTAGAGTAACCTACGACCACGGCATCATCAAGGGCAAGGGCATCGTCCTCAAGAACAATGTTCTTGCTCATGGACTTGTCTGCCTTGAATTCAACCGTTTTGTAACCGATACACTCTATGGAAACAACAGAATTGGCAGCAACTGTCAATTTGTAATTTCCATCGAGGTCGACTGACACACCGTTCATGGTTCCTTTCTCAACGACAAATGCGGCGACTACCGGATTTCCCTTTGAGTCTGTTACAGTACCATCAACAGTTACCTTACTCTGAGCAAATCCTATTTGCGTCAGAATCAAGAAGATTGCAAAAGCAAAGCTTCTTCGGGAGTTAGATGTGAATAACATAAATTAATAAATAAATAATAGGTTGTATTTATTTAACAACAGATTGTTCAATTAAAAAAGGAATTGACAGTGCACTGTTTTATGACCAGAAATCATCCCGGATATTGACAACCGCACGGTGACTGCTTCTCCGAGTCCCACTTGCTTCCGGCGATACGGAATCCGATACCGTCCGGACCGACTGACAGGTAACGGTTATCGGGGTCAAACCCAACATCAAAGATGGGCTGCCCAATAGTGTTTTTCATAAGCGGTCAACTCTTAAGTAATCGTTAAAAAGCAAACAAACAGTCTTTGATCTGATTGCAGAGCATCTTTTCAGAAAGCCAATTATCAAATCGCAAACTCAATGACACAAATATATGAAAAATATTTTGTTAATAATAATATCGGAAAACATTATTTTTTGAACAGAACCGGCCTATAACATTAGAAAAAGGCATAACACATTGTATGATTGCAAGTTATTTAAAAACTAAGATATAAATTCCATAATGAAAAATGGTTCATTAAATGGAAAATCATTTATCACCTCCCCCCCCCCATTTTTCAAAGAGGTTTTTTATAAGAGGCCAACTGTTGAAAATTTATTAATAAATGTTTAACTTTGGGGAGTGCACAGCACAATCAAAAGCATTTTTATATAGGAGCGTTATTTAATAATATATCATGGGGACTCTTGGAGATTGGGTGTCCGAAAAGTTCGGATGGACAGTAGAGCGTTCGTCCGTCAGTATGGAGAACTTCAGGCACATGACCATCGACTATGAGTTTCCGGCAGACACGGCCGAGGCTATGGAACAGCCGGACTTTCCCCGGATTATGCTTAACAAATTTTTTCAATGATTTCAAAACAACTTCTTAATTGATATGAAGAAAATATTGTTATTTTCAGTATTAGCCGTGCTATTTGTGTCATGTACTATGCCCGGACTTCCCGACTCTGTAGAAATCGTAAAAGGTGATGATGAAGTCATTGTATTGGACAGAAGAGGACGGTCTTTTATTTCAGGCGATATTAAAGTAGATTTCCGCAAATGTGCAGAAGGTTTGGTTGCAGGATTGTATTCGCCTTCTACCAAGGTTAAGTATGTGCGCGCAACATGGGATGAACCTGCGAGACAGGGAAGCCTTTATCTCGGCGACGAATGGGATCGCGGATATGGGGATCTCCGCTGGGAGGCACTTGCCCCATCCCGCATCATGCCATGGTACTATATTGAGTCCTTCGGAGGAAAGGTGTACGGTCGTGGTGTAATGACCGGGTGCAGTTCATTCTGCTCATGGAAGGTCAATGAAACGGCCGTGGAACTGACCTTTGATGTCCGTAACGGAACCCATGGCGTTTCGCTTGGAGACAGAAGGCTCGAAATGGCCGTGATCCTCAACTTTGAAGGAGAGGAAGGAGAGAACGCGTTCGCCTCGCTGCACCGTTTCTGCAAACTCATGTGCCCGAATCCTCGCCTTCCAAAGGAGCCTATATATGGTGTCAATGATTGGTATGTGGTATACGGACATAACAGTGATGAACTGATCAGATCAACTGCTGAATTGGTTTCCGAAGTAATCCCGGACACTGATAACAAGCCGTTTTTCATGGTAGATATGGGTTGGGCCACGATTTTTTACGAGGATGGTGATTTTGACTTTTGCGGTCCGGGAGGTTTCTACACGTCCAATTCGAATTTCCCTGATATGAAGGCACTTGCAGACCGTCTGCGTGAACTGGGGTTCCGCCCGGGTATATGGACGCGTCCTCTTGCTGCCTGGAAGGGAGTGCCGGAAAGCATGTTGGTTGATTGGCACGATAAGGAACTTCCCGAAGGATATCTGGATCCGACGGTAGAATCCGTACGGGAGTATATCAGAAAGTGTTTTGCTACATATAATGAATGGGGATACGAAATGGTGAAGCATGATTTCACCACTTTCGACATGTTCCACCGCTGGGGCTTTCATATGATCCAGGATGGGGATATGACCGAAGGAAACTGGCAATTCCATGATACGACAAAAACCAATGCAGAGATAGTCCTTCAGCTTTACCATGACATCAGAGATGCTGCCGGGGACGATGTCTGTCTTATAGGATGCAACACCCTCTCTCATCTCGCGGCCGGTATTTTCGAGATACAAAGGGTAGGTAATGACGTAAATGATCGTTTATGGTTCCAGACCGTTGACTGTGGTGTCAGTAGTCTAGCCCACCGAGCCGCTCAGCACAATGCTTTCTATGCGGTTGATCCTGACTGTGTGCCAATAACCGATGGAGTGGAATGGAGGCTTACCAAGCGCTGGCTGCAACTTGTGTCTGAAAGCGGCACCCCGCTCTTTGTGTCTCCTAAACTTGATTTCATGGGTCCGGAGCAGATGGAATGTCTCAGGCAGAGTTTTGAGATTGCATCGAAGCCTCAGGACACCTGCGAACCTCTGGATTGGCAGGAAACGCGCTGGCCTACGGTATGGAAACTTATGGGACGGGAGGTTTCTTTTGATTGGGAAATTAATAAATGAGGAAAAGGCCGTTTTGCTTACTTTACAAAATATTGAACTTCTATGAGCACAAATTATTTTCGACACATCCGTCTGGCAGCAGCGTTGCTGTTAGTATTTTCTCTGTCCACCTATGGCATCGAGGTCAGCAAGTATGACCTGGTATGGGACAGCCCGTCCGCAGATGCATCCGGCAGCATGCCCATAGGTAACGGGGAAGTAGGCGCCAACGTATGGGTGGAGCCGAACGGAGACCTTGTATTCTACATGTCCAGGACTGACAGCTGGAGCGAGACCGGTGAGTTGTACAAGCTTGGCCGCATAAGGGTGAGTTTCAGCCCTTCAATCGTATCCGGAGGCGATTTCAGTCAGGTGCTGGTTCTTGAGGACGGCCGTATCAAGCTGCATGGCGCCGGGACTGATCTCTCGTTCTGGATCGACAGCGATCAGCCTGTGATCCGCATAGCCGGAAGCTCTAAGAATGGCGTGAGCATCACGGCTAAGGCGGAGGTGTGGAGAGACAGCAAGGTGCTTATCACACGTGAATATGCCGAGAATTGCTGCCGTTCAATAGCCGAATTCCCTGACAGTTTCATATTCTACCGCTATCCTGATGAGATTCTCGACTGCGAGGATGCCGTCACGGTGCGTCATCACAACACATGTTCTTCATATGACGCCACACTGGACCTTCAGGGTATCGAGATTGAGAACAGGGCGGCGTACGATCCGTTCAAGGGCAGGTGCTTCGGTTTCAGGATGGAGGGCGAGGGACTGAAGAAGACCTCTCCGCTCGAGTTGACAAGCCAGGGTGCAGTCAAGGACATCGACATCCGTATCGCCACCGACAGCGGCATCTACTCCGATCCGGAGGAGTGGACCGCGAAGGTGAACGAAGTGGCCTCCGCAGCCCCTGGCAGCGGGAAATCGCTCCGCCGTACCACTAAGTACTGGAACCGTTTTTGGAAGAAAAGCTACATCTATGTTGAGACCCCGGACGGGGACACCGGGGAGAAGATAAATAGGTCATACGTACTTCAGTCCTGGATGCTGGCCTGCGCCGGTCGCGGAGACTACGCTATAAAGTTCAACGGTTCAATCTTTACCGTTGATCCGAAGTTCACCCGCCTTTCGTTAGACTCGAATCCCGATGTCAGGTTCTGGGGTGGAGACTACTGGTGGCAGAACACGCGCCTTATGTATTATCCAATGCTCAAATCGGGAGACTTCGACATGATGAAACCTCTGTTCGAGCATTACTTCAGGAACCTCCCTATGATGAAGGCAAACGCCCGCGCCATCCTCGGAGCGGAGGGAGCCATAAGCCCGGAGACGCAGACCGTGTTCGGCACCTACTGCAACCGTGACTACGGCTGGGACAGGAGCCGATGCAGCAATGCCCTCCCAACCAACAGGAGCATCCAGAAACTTTGGAGTTCGTCGGTGGAGATGATTTCCCTGATGCTCGACTACTATGACTATACTGGGGACAAGTCATTCGTGCAGGACAGGATTGTGCCATACGCAAGGGAGTTCCTGAAATTCTATGACACTTTCTATGGCCGTGACGCAGAGGGTAAACTTGTGATCAATCCGACACAGAGCGTCGAGACCTATTGGGAGGATAATGTCATAAACGACCTTCCAACGGTAGCCGGCCTGCATGAAGTCCTGCCGCGTCTGTTTGCGTTGCCTGCAGGGTTGAGCGAAGAGAGCGACAAGGAGTTGTGGAAACATCTGTCCGCCTCTCTCCCCGACATTCCTACTACAGTTGAAGACGGAGTTGAACTTTACGCTCCTGCCGCAACGGTCAAGCATAAACCTGGCGCTCCTGAAACCCCTGAACTCTATACTGTATTCCCGTACCATCTCTGCAATATAAGCACCGACAACCTGCAGATGGGTCGCAATACTTTTGAACGGAGAAGTAATAGAGAGACTTTCGGCTGGTGTCAGGACGGACAGGATGCTGCCAGGCTTGGTCTCACAGAAGAGGCTGCGGCGAATCTATTGGAAAAAATCGAGAATTCAAATCCTGCATTCCGTTTCCCTGCAATATGGGGGCCAAACCGTGACTGGACTCCAGATCAGGATCATGGCAGCAATCTGCTGATAACATTGCAGGATATGGTCCTGCAGACCTATGACGGCAAGGATTATATCCT
>JAZRXV010000111.1:0-15946 GCA_045600405.1 Candidatus Cryptobacteroides sp. | reverse complement strand
GGTGGTCATCTCGACTCATCCCCGTTACCTGTACGGGCCTCTCACCCTCTGTGGACGAACTTTCCAGATCGTTCCAGTTCCTGGATGAGTCTTTATGATAACTCCTACAACCCCGCAATCGCCGTAACGACTACGGTTTAGCCTCTTCCCATTTCGATCGCCACTACTCTGGGAATCGTTATTTCTTTCTTTTCCTGCAGGTACTAAGATGTTTCAGTTCCCTGCGTTCGCTCCGATTGCTCGGTGCATGGCCTTCAACCATGCGGGTTCCCCCATTCGGACATCCCCGGATCAGTTCCTGTTTGCAAATCCCCGGGGCTTTTCGCAGCTTACCACGTCCTTCTTCGCTTCCGAAAGCCAAGGCATCCTCCGTTCGCTCTTCTTCTCTTTCTCGTACTCTATTCTTAATGAATATATTGTGAATCATATGCGACTCTAACGTCTCATATTCTTCTTGCCTCTCTCTGAAATTGCAGTCCCTATTCGCAACTCGAAAAAACTCGAATTTCTTATACAGACTATAATCTCTATTCTTTTTACCTCGTTATCTCTCTCAGTATTGTCAATGAACTTTGTTTTTGTATCCCCTCCTTTCGTAAGGGGACGCAAAGGTAAGCATTTTTTCTTTACCTCCAAACTTTTCCGAGAAAAATTTAAGAAAAATCTCAAATAATCCCGATTTATCCCCGATTACTCTGCAAAAAGGGTCAGAATGTTCAGAATAACCTGCGACGCCTTCTCTATACTTTCAAGCGGACACCACTCCATCTTGCCATGGAAATTCAGCCCTCCAGCAAAGATATTCGGGCATGGAAGCCCCTTGAAGGAAAGGTTCGCGCCGTCAGTCCCGCCACGAATAGGCTGGATCTTCGCCTTGATGCCCGCCATCTCCATAGCCTTGACCGCTTTTTCTATTATATGGTAATGCGGCTCCACCTCCGCACGCATATTATAATATTGGTCGCGGATGACGGCTGTGACGATTTCCTTGCCGTAACGGCGGTTGATGAAGTCCACACATTCCTGCATGGTCTCTTTCTTCTGCTCGAACAGGGCCCTGTCATGGTCCCTTATTATATAATTGAGCGTTGTCTCCTCAACCGTTCCCTTGGTGCCGATGAGATGGAAGAAGCCCTCATAGCCTTCCGTGCGCTCAGGGCGCTGCGCTGCAGGGAGCAGGGCATCGAACTCCTGTGCGATATGCAGGGAATTGAGCATCTTGCCCTTGGCATACCCCGGATGCACATTGCAGCCCTGGATATGGACAGTGGCTGAAGCAGCGTTGAAGTTCTCGAACTCCAATTCTCCCACCTCTCCTCCATCCATGGTGTATGCGTATTTGGCGCCGAATTTCCCGACATCGAACTTCACCACACCGCGACCTATCTCCTCATCCGGAGTGAATGCCACCTTGACCTCGCCATGCTTGAACTCGGGATGCTCCATGATATACTGGACGGCATTCATGATCTCGGCAACTCCCGCCTTGTCATCCGCCCCGAGGAGGGTGGTGCCGTCCGTGGTAATGATCGTCTCTCCCTTATGTGCAAGCATCTCGGGGAATTCCGCAGGCTTGAGATAAAGGCCCGGCACTCCGCGGAGCGCGATATCGCTGCCATCGTAATTCTCGATTATCTGAGGCTTCACATCCTTTCCGGACGCATCCGGAGACGTATCCACATGCGCGATGAAACCTATGGCAGGGACATCGCCCCGCACATTTGACGGGATGGATCCCATCACATAGCCGTATTCGTCAAGTGTGGCCTCGACGCCCATTTCCGTGAGTTCGTCACGCAGCATCCGCAGGAGGACAAGTTCCTTCCCGGCGGACGGCTGGCTCTCCGACTCCTCGCACGACTGCGTGTCCACGGAGACATAGCGCAGGAATCTTTCAAGTAACTTTTCCATCTGGTTTATGTTTTAGTTGTTGGTCTTGCTGATTTTCATTGATGCCACAAGCATATATGCTATGATTGCGACATACGGGATTATGGCTATGGCCTCACCGTACTGTGAATTCCACGACGTGAGGAACCATTCGCAGCCCGCAAACTTCAGGATGGCGGAAACCACTCCCATGAGGGCGCCGCCCGCAATGAATCCGCTGGCGATGAGGGTACCCTTCTCCTGACGGTCGCTGTTGACCTGCGCGTCCTTGCTCCTGGTGCTTACGAACCACGCTATCGCGCCTCCTACAAGAAGCGGAAGATTCAGGTCGAGAGGGATGAACATTCCGAGGCAGAATGCCAAAGCGGGAACCTTGCAGAAATTGAGCACGATAGCGATAAGTGCGCCGATCCCATAGAGGAGCCAAGGAGCGTTGCCTCCGTTCATCATAGGCTGGATGACAGCCGCCATGGCATTGGCCTGAGGAGCCACCAGAGCACCGTCACCGGTGAATCCGTATGTCTTGTTGAGCACCAGCATCACACCGCCTACGGTAGCTGCGGCAATGAGGGTGCCGACGAATTTCCACGTCTCCTGCTTTGCCGGCGTGGTGCCGCACCAGAATCCGATCTTGAAATCGGTGATGAGTCCGCCGGCCATTGACAATGCAGTGCAGACCACTCCGCCTATCACCATCGCAGCCACCATCCCGGCATTGCCCTTGAGGCCTACGGCCACAAGCACAAGGGCCGTGATGATAAGTGTCATGATCGTCATGCCGCTGACAGGATTGGTACCGACTATTGCAATGGCGTTGGCTGCGACTGTAGTGAACAGGAAGGCAATGACTGTGACTATCAGAAGTCCGATAAGGGCCTGCCAGATATTGTTCACGACTCCGCCGAAACCGAAGAATGCGAATACGGCAAGCAGGGCGATGATGATTCCGACTACCACTGTCTTCATGGATACGTCCTTCTGGCAGCGCTCTTCCTCCACCGCCGCGGTACCGGGCTTCCGCCTGATCTCACCGACAGCAAGGCCCACGGCCGATTTGATGACACCCGAACTTTTGATGATGCCTATGATACCTGCAGTGGCGATGCCACCTATGCCTATATGGCGCGCATAATCCTTGAATATCTGCTCCGGGGCCATCTGCGATATGGTCTGGGTCACTCCGGTCCCCATCAGGTCTATGACATTCCCTCCCCATATGAGATTCATCAGAGGGATGATGACGAACCATACAAGAAACGATCCGCAGCATATGACGAAGGAGTATTTGAGACCGATGATGTATCCGAGGCCGAGGACAGCGGCACCGGTATTGAGCTTGACCACGAGTTTGGCCTTGTCGGCCACCAGCTGTCCCCAGTGCATTACAGTAGTGGTGATGGTCTCGGACCATGCCCCGAAAGTAGCGACCACGAAATCATACACACCTCCGATGAGACCGCTGATCACCAGGGTCTTGGCGCCGCTGCCTCCTTTCTCTCCGCTTTTCAGCACCTGGGTGGTGGCGGTAGCCTCAGGGAACGGGTATTCACCGTCCATATCCTTGACAAAGTATTTGCGGAAAGGGATAAGGAAGAATATGCCCAGCACTCCTCCGAGCAGGGAACTAAGGAACATCTGCCAGTAGTTCACCTCCAGACCGAGTATATATATGGCAGGGAGGGTGAAAATAGCACCGGCTACTATCACGCCGGAGCAAGCGCCTATGCTCTGGATTATGACGTTCTGGTGCAGGCCGTCCTCCTTGCCGAGCGCACCCGTGACGCCTACTGCAAGTATGGCTATCGGGATGGCTGCTTCAAACACCTGTCCGACCTTGAGGCCCAGGTATGCGGCCGCGGCGGAGAAAATTACACACATCAGGATACCCATGGCCACCGAATACGGTGTGACCTCTATGGGCTGACGCTTATTGTTCAGATTCTTGTTCTGCATCTTTCTTTTTTTTCAGGTTTTCAATCGGTTCAGTATCGTCCGGACCCTTGCGGGCCTTCTGCTTTTCGAATTTCTCCAGATACTCCTGCAGCTTCACAGCGTCCTTGGCCTCCTGCTTCTGCTGTATGAGGAGTATGCGCCTGGTCCTTGCCCTCTTGCGGTCGAGCTTCTTCTGCGCCTTCTTCTCTGCCTTGGCGGCATCCCTGGCATCGAGTTCCGCCCAACGGGCATCACGCCTGGCTATCCTGAGGGCACGCGCCTGCTCCAGGTCCGCCTTGCGCTCCTTGCGTTTGTCAACGCTTGCGGAAGCGGATCCGACCGCCACAGTATCAGCTGCCGCTCCGACTGCGAGGGAATCTTTGACAGCCAGGGTATCTCCGGCAGCAGGAATATCTTTGAGCGCCAGGGTATCGCTTACAGCTGTGGTATCCGCAACCGGGGCTGCCGTGTCAAGCGTGTCCGCCGCTGCGGCCGCCTCCCTCCGCTTCTCCGCCTCATCTATCAACTTGTATATCCCCTCCATGTAGCCGGGGAAGTATATGTCCGTCTGCTTGAACTCCGCTTTGGGATGGGCTTCAAAAGCCAGACGCTGGGACGGTCTCATCTCAAGCGAGGTGATGTCATCCTTCGATTCGGGCCTGCCTTCCGGCTGCCAGTTGAATCCCTTCATCCTGTGGTCCTCAGACTTCATCTGGGCTATAGGGTAGGCATCGTTCTTAGGAGAATCGAAATAATAGACGCGCTGGAGTTCCCCGCCCTTCAGATTGGCGGAAAGCATCTTGCTCTCAACTTTATTGGCCGTGGCGTAGGTTTCATCCTCCTTGAGGTAGAACAGTGCCGCGGCTCCTCCCAAGGCGTCGAAACGGCACAGATTTGACTCATTGTCGAAATACGCCATCACGTCCGTGCCCTTGATCTGATCGAAGAACACGCTGTCCTCCTGGGTGATGATGAATGCATTTGACATCAGGCTGGCCCTGTCCACGCCTCCATCCCGTACAAGGACAAAAAGCGAATCAGATCTGTACTGACGGTTGCCTTCATTCCATACGATAGGATCCTTGAAAAGCCGTGCAAGGGAATCAAGGTCGCAATATCGCAGCGAATCACAGGCCACCTGCATGTCCTTGCGGAACATCCTTACGCGGCCGACAGCTTTGAGGAATCCCATCCTGGTGGTGTCCCGGACAAGGGAATCCGCCACGGAGAGCGAATCAGGGAGTGACAGGGAATCCTGGATCGCCAGAGAATCCGCCAGCGCCGGCGAATCGGCAGTCACCGCCGTATCAGGAGGTGGTGGCGGAGCGGCGTCTTCCGATACGGACGATTTCGGCCGGCCCGGATTTATCGGCTTGGTGATGCCTCTCTGCAGGTCCAGTTCCTCCCTGGCCTTGGCGGCATCTGCTGCAGCGGCCTCCGCCGCCTTGCGTCTGTACTCGTTGACCGGATCGCCCATCATCTCCTCCAGACGCCGTTTCGCATGGCCGAACTCCGATTCCGGGATATCGCACATACGCTGCGTCCAATATGTCAGGTCGTCGGAGCCGATGTACAAGGTATCCACCTGCTCGTTCTGCCTGGTGGTGATTGCCACGGCTGCATCTTCCCGCATGGTGACCCTGGAAAGACTGTCCTCATAGAATATGAAATTCGCAAGGCCGGCTATACTCCTTGTTGTATCCTGGACCTGTGCGTTCCCCAAAAGCTTGACATTCTGGGTATTGCGGAAGAAATACAGCGAGTCGCTCCAGCATTCCTGTTCTTTGGTAAGACCGTGTACGTCCTTGTTGAAGAAGAAAATCTCCTCACCATGGTCATACCATCCCTTGCCGGCGGAAAGCATGTTTCCGTCCTTCCAGAAGTCGATGTATGATACGAATCCGGCGAGGTCCTTGTCGGTATCGTATGTCAGGTTGGTGGTCTTGACGAACACCGAATCGGTGAACATATTGACATTGCCGGAGAAGGTGAAGAACCGCCGGGCGGATTCATATGTGCCGGTATCGCTCTCTATGACCTGTCCGTCCTTGTCGCGCATGGAAGCCCCTCCGCGGAACACGGCTATACTGTCCTTTGTGTTGTAATCCAGATTGCGGGTGCGGAGTATGTTGTCCTTCTTATTACGCAACTGGACGAGGTTGCCGCGGAACTGGGCGAGGTCCTCGTCGACGAGATAGTCAAGTTTGTCACTGGTAAGTTCGGTGTCCTCCTGCATGAGCTTGACATTGCCAATGCAATTGATGACTTTCTCCTCCACATTCCACAAGGCCGTGTCACAGATAAGATATGTCCCGTTGTGGAGGAAGGTGGCATCTATGGCCTTGCGGTAGTTCCTGGCATCCTTCTCGATAAGTTCGATTGACGTGGCCTTCATCAGCCTTACAAGCGAATCAGTCTGCCCGGAACCGGTCTGGGCAGACAGAGACGATGCTACGAGCAGGAAAGCCAGTGCAAGCGTCAGTCTTCCCTTACCTTTGAAGCCCATCCTTTACGGGAGAATTCACAATCCTTGAAGAGCGGATCGATGATGATATATGTCGATTGGATCTTGTCATCCACGAACTTGTTGATTTCCGTCATCCTTTTCTCATTCTCCACCATGTTGAGAAGTTCGTCATAATCATTCTCGAAACGGGCGGTATGGGCAGGCAATATCTTGTCCAGCCTGACTATCTTGTAGATGGTGTTGCCGTCACGGCCCTCATTGTCAAGCGACTCGATCGGCTCCGATATCTGTCCGATCTCAAGGTCCTTGACGGCCATATAGTCCTGCGGCTTCATCTGGTCAATCTCGAAATACGCGGAACCGGTGTTCGGGTCAGACATCTGACCGCCGTTGGTGCGCGTCGGGGCATCATGGGAGAAGAACCTTGCGGCGAGTTCGAAGGTTATGGTGCTGTCCATGATCTGGGTGCGGAGGCTGTCCAGTGTCTTGAACGCCTTTTCCCTGTCATCAGCGGTATAGCTTGGCTTGATGAGTATGTGGCGGGCATTGAACATGTCGCCCTTCTTTTCGAGGACCTCGATGATATGGAATCCGTCCGGGGTCTCGACTATCTGCGATATGGTACCGGGCTTAAGGGACATGGCGGCATCCGAAAACGCCGGCCAGAATATCGACTTGGATGCCATGCCGAGTTCTCCTCCCTTCCTCGAACTGCCGGGATCTTCCGAATAGAGACGGGCAAGCGTGGCGAATTTCTCACCGTTCTGTATTCTTTCGCGAATGTCCAGAAGCCGCTCCTTGACTGCAAGCGCAGCCGCCTCCCTGTCAGGATAGATACAGATCTGGCTCATCTGGTATTTCTGCGGAATGATAGGCAGATTATCGACATTGGCCGTATCCAGATATGACCTGACGTCATATGGCGTCACCTGAGGAATGCCTTCTGCTATCTGCTGCTGCTCCTTCTGCATGAGGCTGCTCTCCTCAAGCTGCTCCTTCCACTCCTGACGTAGTTTGTAGATAGGTTTGTGGAAATACTCCTCAACCTCATTGTCTCCTCCGAGTGACGTACGCACCTGGTCAAGACGCTGGGCCAGTTCGGCGCCGACAATCTCACCATCCACGGTAAGCGAATCCACCCTGGCCTGCATGAGGAAAAGTTTGCTCTCCATCATCCTTTCCAGTATTTCACACCTCATGTTCCTGTCGGAAGACAATCCCTGCGCCTTCGCGACCTGCACTTCCTCTTCTATATCTGACAAGGTGATAAGTTCATTACCTATCACCGCCACGGACTTATCGACCACCCTGTCATATTTCTGGGCGGAAGCCAGAGTACAAAGTGACATGCAAGTCACAGCCACTGCAATTTTTAAACTATATCCCATCAGCGTATATTTTTTCATTCGGATTCATATATTACAAACTCCTTGCGGTCCAGGGCATCCTTAAGCAAGTCCCGTTCCAAACCTTCCAGCAGGGCATGCTTTCTTGCACTTATTATGATGTCCTTTATCCTCTCTTCGCAATATTCTTTCGGAGCGACACCGCTCCTGATGATGTCGCAGACATATGCCGCCATCATATCTCCGCGTCCCTCCGGCTCCATCTTTATGAAATCACCCTTTATGCCGGCAAGCATGGACGTATAATCCATACCGAACTCACGGGCCAGCAGGGCTGCATCCATCCAGGTATCCGACTTGTCGAAATACCTCAGAGCCGCGGAGTGCGCAAGGGTGTCCGCCCTCTCCAGGTCGCTGTACTCCTTCGAACTCATCATCTTGAGAAGCACATCCACACTCGGCGAGTCTTTCATCACATCGATGAACCGGACTTTCAGGATAGGCCTTTCCAGTTCGAAGTCATCCTGATGCGACTTGTAATAATCATCTATCTGGGACTGCGTGACAAGGGTGTCCAGCCTTTCGTTCACAAAATGCTGCTCATACCTGTATTTGATGAGCTGGCGGCGGTAATCCTCCAGTTCGGGCGTCACATCCATCTCGGCCTTCGACAGCTGCCCGGAAGCCACGTTCATGTAAAGCCTCTCGGCGGCCCACCTGTTGATGAACTGCCTGGCGAAGCTGGCGCTGTCTTCAGGAGAAGAGAAATCAGGTATATACTCCTTCAGGTCGGACAGGTACAGTTTTTCCTCACCCACCCTCGCGATAACGTCATCATCATGAATGAACGAGCTTATCGTGCGGCATGAGCAAACTGCAACAAGCATCAATATGACCGGCAGGATTCTGCGCATAATCTACAAAGATAACAATTATCTTTAATTCTCATCGAGAAGTGCCGCCAGCACCTCCTCGACGACAGGCGTCACCACAGGCATCCTGACAGTGAGATTATTCATCATCAAAGAGAAAACTATTGTGCCCTCCGGGTCTCCGTCCCTGGAAACGATGTACCCGCTCACACAGCGCACCCCGTTCATCGAACCGGTCTTCGCATGCACCCGTCCCTTGTACTCCGACGGCTCGTTGCGCAGGATCGTTTCGAGAGTCCCCTTTCCTCCGGGTTGCGGCAGGGAATTGAAAAAGTCTTCGTAACACCCGCTTTCCGCCATCAGTTTGAGGAAAGACACAAAGAAAGCAGGCGACACGTAGCTCTTGCGTCCGAGCCCGCTTCCGTCATACATCTGGCAGGAATTCTTCGTGACAAGTCCCATCTCCTTGAATATGTCCTCAGCCGCCACACGGCATGAATCATAGACTGCCGAATGGTGCAGGGTCCTGCCCAGCATCTTCATAAGCGTCTCAGCATAGAAATTGTCACTCTGCGTGTTTGTATCCCTGAGGATGTCGGCCAGACGAGGGGATGACGCCGATCCCAGCACGGTCAGGCTTGCGACCGGAGCGGCAGGCAGCCCTGATGCAGCATTGTTCAGATCCATGCGGATACGGCCGGAACGGTCCACGTCAGCGAATCCATCGGAGACACTTATTCCGTTGCTGCTCAGATATTTGAAGAAATAGTACGCACAGGTGTATGCCCCATACCGGTTTGAACATTCGAGAGTGTATCCCTTCCTGTCTATTGGGAATCTCCCACGCACTTCTCCGTACGGTCCGAACTCGGATCCCACATAATACAGATCATTCGAACTGTGTGCCTTGGACGTCACGGCCAGATTGGAGAAGGACATCCAAGGGGTATCGGGATAGCGCGGCCTGACATATGGGCTGGTCCCGACAGAAGCCCCCGGAGTGACATAGAAATCCTGGGCATTCTCGTAGAAATTCAGTCCGCATGGCCCCGCCCCGTAATATGTGCCCAGATCCTCATACGACCAGCTGAGGTTTTCCGGAGTGGCATCGTCGAAGAAACGCGGGTCGCCTATGACACGCCCCTCTATCCTGCTGATACCCGCCTCCCTGAGTATCCGAACCCATCGCGAGAAAGTCACTGAGGACTTGTCCGCATGCTCTGATGAAGATCCGGTGGTAGGGTCGCCGCCGCCTATTATGTACAGGTCACCGACAAGGGTGCTGTCATTGATTTCACCGTCATATCCGAGCTTGGTCTCAAAACGGAAATCCGGACCGAAGGTACGCAGTGCCAGACCTGTCGTAAGCAGTTTGATATTGGAGGCAGGCACCATTTTCTGACGGTGGTTGACATTGACCAGGGTGTCTCCGCGCATATTGACTGCAAAAACGCCCCAGACAGCAGAGCGCACAGGCTCTTTCTGCGCAATCTTCTGTATGGTCTCCTGCGCGCGCGTCCGCGGCAAAGCAGCAGTCGCGCTCCCGCCTGAGAGCAGAAGCGCGACTGATATAGCAATCAGTATATTTCTCATTTAGCCTTCTTCACTGCTGCGCTGAGTTCTTCATAGAGAGCGTCGGTCTTGACGAGGATATCCTTGCGAAGCCCGTTGAAATACGCTTTCTTGCTTCCCTCGATATCCTTGGCAACCACCTTGTCGCGCAATTCGTTATAGAGGTCCACAGCCTTCTCGAGCAGCCCGGTCACTTCACCTTCGTCAACCTTCTGGTTGACCATTGCCACGATTGAACAATCCTCGACAAAAGCGCTCAATACATACTCGATGTCTTTCTTGATGTCTCTTAAGTTCATAGTTGAATAATTTTATGCAAAGATATGTAATTTTTCTATTGTTTGAAATAATCCCCGCTGCCCAGGATACTGATTGCTCCCGTGCCCTTGCCCATATGGCCGGCAAGGCGGCGCACGCACAATATCCGGCGGTCGTAGTAGTCCGGTTCCCCTGCGACAAGGGAGTTGATACGGACCACCTGGGATGCATGTATCATTTTCCCTTCACCCATATATATGCCCACATGGGTGGCCTTGCGGGGCTCCTCTCCGGTCGCACTGTTGCCAAAGAACACCAGATCCCCCGGCTGCATGACGGACAGGACGGCCTCGACCTCCTCGCCCAGCTCCACCTGTTCACTGCAATTTCTTGGAAGAAGGATGCCGTTCATCCTATACGCGAACTGCACCAGACCGCTGCAGTCGAAATATTTGGCCGTATTGCCTCCCCACATGTATGGCACGCCTACGAATCTTTCAGCCGTGGCAATGATATTCTCCGGGACGCCCTTGCGGCTGTTTGCCCATCTATGGAAATCCCTTATGTCGCGGGCCTGCACCCACCCTTTCTTTCCCGACGGGAGCATGACCTTCATCCAAGGCTGGAGGCGCGTGGCTTCGACCTCGCCTTTGATGGCAGGCAGCGCGGTATTCCTGACCCAGTCCTTGACAATCTCCACAGGGCCTTCGACATCCGCTGCGGGCTGCACCTCATCCTCCGACCTGACCTGGAGCACCAGGTCTCCCATAGTAAGGTCGCAAATGCGGCGGCTGCGGAAGTCCGGCTCCTCATATACATGGGAATACTCCTCGACACATATCCACTTCGGCGCCTGGATATAGGCGTCCTTGCCGGCCTCATCCATATACGCAAGCGAAAGGTCATTGGTCCATGCGACATACGGGTCAGGAGTCTTCACCTTACGCCAGATGCCCGAGGAATCAATCACCTCCACCACAGTACCCATCAAAGCCTGTGTACCGTTGCCCGCTTCGTAGTCGGGCTCCTCGCGGAGGAAATTGGACGAAAGCGTCACCACCGCCCATTTCTGCTGTGCGGATGACGGGACGGCAAGGGATGCCGCCAGCGCCAGCACGATAATGCATCTCTTTGTTTTCATGGCCGCGAAGTTACAAATTGTTTCGGACTTACACACAAACTACCAGGTCTCCGGAAGTCCGAGGTCCTTGAAAGTACGCGGCGCCGGAGTCTTCGGAAGCGGCTTGCGGTCCTTGATCTGCTCAAGTGCAACCTCGACGGCCTTCTCAAGCTGCTGGTCGATGCCTGCGGCTTCCTTGACCGGATCGTTGTCCAGGAGTATGTCAGGATCGACACCGTGGTTCTCGACTATCCATTCACCGGTGGCTGCATCGTAGTTGGTGAAGAATGGCACACGGATATCCGTACCGTCCATATATGGAAGGGATCCGCTGATGCCGATGATTCCGCCCCAGGAGCGTGTGCCTATGGTCGTGCCGAGGCCGTTGGCCTTGAAACTCCATGGGAAGAGATCGCCGTCGGATGCGGAATATTTGTTGACAAGAAGCACCTTAGGACCGTTGTGCGTACCGTCCGGGGTGGTCCCGTTCCTTGAGGAACCACGATACATGGTCATACGGTATGCGTTCCTCAGAAGCCTTTCGATGATCATAGGGGAAACGTTTCCGCCTCCGTTCTCACGGTCATCGATGATAAGGGCTTCCTTGTCGAGCTGCGGATAGTAGTATCGTGCGAACTCGTTGAGTCCGTCAACGCCCATGTCAGGTATGTAGATATAACCTACCTTGCCGCCGGAGAGTTTATCGACGGTCCTGATGCAGTTCTGCACCCACTCATAATGGTAGAGAGGGTATTCGTCAGCGATAGGTTTCACCACCACCTTCTTTCCTCCCTGCGCCGCCTTGGTGTTCACTGTGAGTTCGGTGAGGACACCGGCTTTGCCGGCAAGCAGTTGGTAGATGTTGGCGACGTCCCCGGTGGACACTCCGTCGATTGCGGTGATGAAGTTGCCGACCTCGACCTCGGTGCCCGGCTCACGGAACGGCGAGCGCAGGCTCTCCGAGTAGTTGGCCCCTTCGAGTATCCTGTCGATCCTGAAGAAACCGCTCTTGTCCTTGGACATTTCCGCACCGAGAAGTCCCATCGGGATACGTTCCGGCTTGTCATATTCCCCTACCGTCACATATGCATGGCCGCAAGCGAGTTCGCCTATCATCCCGCCGATGATATAGTTCAGGTCGAGGCGGGTCTTTGCATACGGCACAAGCACCTGATATTTCTCCTTGATCGCCTTCCAGTCACGTCCGTGCATGTTTTCGAGGTAGAAACCGTCGCGGAATGCCCTCCAGGCCTCATCGAATATCTGCTCCCACTCCTGCGCATAGTCAACAGGTGCGACCATATTGTCGATGTCCACCTTGTCACCCTTTACCTTGTCGGAAGGGAACTTGGCGACTTTTATACCGTCTTTCCCGCCCATCACGACGGCTTTCTTGTCACCGAAACGGTAGCTGATCATACCGTCGGCGCAGTCATCATCGCTCTGGCTCTCGAAATCGAAGACCTTCACTCCGCGTCCGCCCGTGTGCCAGAGTTTCCTGCCATCGCAATATACGGGACGTCCACCGTGGACGGGCAGTTTGATGATACGGTCGGCAAGCCCTTCCGGATCGACCTTGACCTCTGCAGGTGCCTTCCTGCCCTCCGCTTTGTCAGCCTTGTCGCCGGACGGCTTTCCGTCAGGCGACGGTTTGTCCGCCACGGATTCTCCGTCTCTCGGAAGGAGAGGTGAAGCTGTGTCCTTGGCGAGCATTGCCATGTACATGGCACTCATATTGGTATAGGCGTAGTCCCATTCGACGCGGCTGTAGATAGGGTTGAAATCGCGGTCGCAGTTGAAAATGAGGTACCTGCCGTCTTCGCTGAACATAGGGGCGGAAGAATCGTACCATTTTTCCGTCACGGCATATTCCTTTCCGGATGCAATCTCATAGACATAGACGACGCTCATCTCGTTGGACCCGGTGCGGGTGTATGTGAGCCATCTGCTGTCTGCGGAGTAGTTTGCGCGGAGTTCGCCGACAGGGTCCTCGACAAGGACCTTCTTTGCCTTTGTGGCAGGGTCGAGCTCTACAAGACGGTTCCTGCGGTCGGAGTAGAGAAGTTTCTTTCCGTCAGGACTCCACTGTACGCTGCGTATATATGTGTCATTGCCGCTGGTGAGCTGGACAGGCTCCTTGAGCTCGTCTTCAGCGTCCTGCAGCCATATCTCCGTCTCTCCGGTGCGGTCGGATATGTAGGCTATGCTCTTCCCGTCAGGGCTCCAGACAGCGCCACGCTCGTGAGCGCCCGGAGTGCGGGTGAGATTGCGGGTCACGCCCTCCTCCGCCGGCACATTGAAGACTTCGCCGCGTGCAGTCACGGCAAGACGTTTCCCATCGGGAGAAAGGCTGCTGCCGCTCAGGTAGTCACTGACATTTTTATTCACACTGCGTGCATGGATGTCATCCGAAGCAAGGCGGATGTCTATCTTTCCGTATTTCTTCGTCGCAGGATCGAGTTTCCACAGCCAGCCGGCCTGCTCGAACACTATCATCTTCCCGTCGGTGCTCGGGAACTTCACATCATAATCGCGGAAATCGGTCACCTTCGATGTGGTCTTTGTCCGGGTATCATAGACAAAGATATTCATCGTCATATCCCTGTCGGAAGCGAAATAAATCTCATTCCCGCACCACATAGGGAAGATGTCCTGGGCATCGTTGTCCGTTATATTCTCCACCTTCTTCCCGTCATAGACCCAGATATCGTCAGCCATTCCTCCTCGGTAGTATTTCCATGTGCGGAATTCGCGCATCACGCGGTTATATGCCAGTTTCTTTCCGTCAGGGGAATAGCAGCAGAAGCCACCCTCGGGCAGAGGCAGTTTCTCAGGCATGGCTCCGTCTGCGTGAGCCTTCCAGAGATTGCCGGTGAAGCCGTCACCGATACGGTTGCGGTAAATGATATCCTTCCCGTCAGGTGTCCAGGCCATGACAATATTGTTAGGTCCCATCCTGTCGCCGAGTTCATCCCTTCCATTGGTGGAAGTATATGTCAGACGCACCGGGGCTCCTCCTGAGGCAGGCATCAGATAAACTTCGCGGTTGCCGTCATATTCACCGGTGAAGGCGATGGACTTCCCGTCCGGAGAATATCTCGCGAACATCTCATATCCCTTGTGGGATGTCAATTTGACTGCATCGCCACCCGTAATCGGGGCCTGATAGAGGTCGCCCGCATAGGAGAACACGACTTCGGTACCGTTCGTTGCAGGGAAACGCAGAAGACGCGCTTCGTCCTTCAATTCGGTAGCCGCGGCGTTCAGGACCGATACTGCCAGAAACGCCGATATTATGACAGATTTCTTCATATTAAGAGAGATTTTAGTGAGACCCTAGCAAAGTTATCAAATTATAATTGCATATTTGTATTATTATACAGAAAAAACGCAGACATGAAGATTCTTGTTACAGGAGGAGCCGGATACATAGGCTCGCACACCATCATCGAACTTGACAAAGCAGGACATGAAGTTGTAGTTGTCGACAATCTCTGCAACTCAAGCAGGAAATCCCTTGAGCGGGTTGCCGGAATCATAGGCAGACCCGTCCCGTTCTTTGAGGTGGACATCAGGGACAGAGCCGCCCTCGACAAGGTCCTCGACAGCAACAAAGTGGATGCATGTATCCATTTCGCCGGCCTCAAGGCCGTCGGAGAGTCCGTATCCAAGCCTTTCGAGTACTATGAGAACAACATCAACGGCACCCTCGTGCTGATCGATGCCCTCAGGAGCCATGGCTGCAAGAACATAATCTTCTCATCCTCAGCGACGGTGTATGGCAATCCCGCAATAATCCCTATCACGGAAGCATGCCCGAAAGGCCATTGTACGAACCCCTACGGCCAGACCAAGAGCATGCTCGAAGAGATATTCATCGACATACAGAAGGCGGACCCGGAGTGGAACATCGTCCTGCTCAGGTATTTCAATCCTATCGGAGCGCACAGCAGCGGCCTTATCGGAGAGGATCCGAACGGCATCCCTAACAACCTCATGCCATACATCACCCAGGTAGCGGTCGGCAAGCGTGCCGAACTCGGCGTGTTCGGAAATGACTACGACACCCCTGACGGCACGGGCGTACGCGACTATATCCATGTTGTCGACCTCGCCTGCGGGCATGTGAAAGCGCTCGAGGCCATCTCACGCAAATGCGGCCTCGCCATATACAACCTCGGCACCGGGCACGGCTATTCCGTCCTCGACGTCGTCAAGGCCTTCGAAAGCGCGAACGGCGTGAAGGTTCCTTACTCCATCAAGCCGCGCCGTCCGGGCGACATCGCAACCTGCTATTCCGACCCTGCCAAGGCCGAGAAGGAACTCGGCTGGAAGGCGCAGTACGGCATAGAGGAGATGTGCCGAGACTCCTGGAACTGGCAGAAGAACAATCCGAACGGATACAAGGACTAAATGTATATCGGCCTGATCAGCGACACCCACGGAGTATTCAGCGACGAGTTCAGGGAATTCCTCGCCCCCGTGGATG
>JAZRXV010000110.1:0-3479 GCA_045600405.1 Candidatus Cryptobacteroides sp. | reverse complement strand
TGTGACGCCTGCAGGATTCAAACCTGCGACCTTTTGATCCGTAGTCAAATGCTCTATTCAGCTGAGCTAAGGCGCCGGATATAAGCTTTTAGTCTTTTACGACCTTACGCTTTGCTTCCTTGATGCGTGCCTTCTTACCGGCGAGGTTGCGGAGGTAGAAGATGCGTGCGCGACGAACCTTACCGATCTTGTTGAGTTCAATCTTCTCGATGAACGGTGACTCGAAAGGGAAAATCCTTTCAACACCGATTCCATTGGAGATCTTGCGGATGGTGAAAGTCTTGGTGTATGGGGTAGCACCGCTGATCTGGATGACTACACCGCGGAAATCCTGAAGTCTTTCCTTGTCACCTTCCTTGATACGATAGGTAACGGTGATGGTGTCACCGGCCTTGAACTCCGGGTATGTTGCAGTCTTGTTCTGTGAGAATGACTGCTCTACTAAATTGATAAGATCCATTCTGTTTCTCAATTAATTCCGCGCAGCATCATCATACCGTCTGAAGAGAGGCTGCGTTTTGGGACTGCAAAGATAGAAAGTTTTATCAATAAGCCAAAATTATTTTAGAAATATTTGCTCTCTTTCTCGAACAATGCTTTGTCCTCCCTGGTCGGGTCCGGTTTCATGCTGTCCCTCAGGCTCTCTATGGCTTCCCGCTCGCTGCGGTTGAGCTTTCGTGGTATCCAGACGAGGATCTTGACATACATGTCGCCTTTCCCTCCATAACCGTTGACGGACGGAAGACCTTTATTGCGGAGCTTGTGCACTGTGCCCGACTGTGTGCCTGCATCCAGTTTCAGTTTGTACGGACCGTCAAGGCAAGGGACGGATATCTCGCATCCGAGGATGGCGTCCGTGACGCTGATGACACGTGAGTAGAAGAGATTCACTCCGTCACGCTTGAGCTGGGAATGCGGCTGCTCTTCGATTATTACGAGGAGGTCGCCGTTGGTGCCTCCCATCGGGGCCGAGTGTCCTTCGCCGCGTGCAGTGATCTGCATGCCGTTTTCAACTCCTGCCGGGACATTGACCTTGATGGTCTCCTTGATGCGTACAACTCCCTGGCCCTTGCATCGTCCGCACGGATTGGTGACTACCTTGCCGGTGCCGCTGCACTGAGGACATGTGCTATATGATATGGTGCGTCCGAAAAGGGAATTGACCACATTCTGTACCTGGCCGCTGCCGTTGCAGCTCGGGCAGGTCTTGATGTCTGAAGAATTCTTTGTCCCCTTGCCGGCGCAGTCCGGACATGGGCGGTTGCGTTCGATCGTGACATCTTTCTGGCATCCGGCGGCGATATCTTCGAGCGTGACCCTGACGCGTGTGCGTATGTCGCGTCCGCGTGGAGTGCGGGCGCCCTGCTGGCCACCGAATCCTCCGAATCCGCTGAACCCGCCGAATCCTCCGAACGCTCCTCCGAAGAGGTTGTTCAGAATATCGTTGAGGTTGCCGAAGCCCTGGCTCCAGTCCTGTGCCCCGGCTCCATCTACTCCGGCGAATCCGAACTGGTCATATCGTGACTTCTTGTCCGGGTCGCTGAGTATGCTGTATGCTTCGGACGCTTCCTTGAATTTCTCCTCGGCATTCTTCTTTTCGGCCTCGGTGCCGCTTACCCAGCGGTCCGGATGCCATTTGAGGGCGGCCTTGCGGTAAGCACCCTTTATGTCGTCAGCGCTCGCGCTCTTGTCGAGCCCGAGAACCTCGTAGTAATCTCTTTTGTCTGCCATGATGTATTATGCTCCTACGACAACCTTTGCGTAACGGAGGACTTTCCCGTTGAGGGTGTACCCGGTCTGTACAACATCTATCACCATGCCTTTCTGCTCCGGCGCAGGTGCCGGGAACTGTGTGACGGCTTCGTGGAAATCAGTGTCGAACTTCTGTCCCCTGGCTTCGATGATGGCAAGTCCCTTGGTCTTCAGGTAGTCCATCAATTTGTTGTAGATGAGAGACGTACCTTCCTTTGCAGCCTCGTCGGAAGACTCGGCGAGCATCGCCATAGCCCTTTCGCAGTCGTCGAGTACCGGGAGGAGTCCCTTGATGGTGTCTGCTGCTGCGGTGGATACCAGGTTCAGTTTCTCTTCTGCATTGCGGCGGCGGAATGTCTCGAACTCGGCCATCAGGCGGAGATAATCCTCCTTCTCCTTCGCCAATTTGTCAGTGAGTTCCTGGACCTGCTTCTGCAGACCGTCGTCCTTTTTCTTTTTCTTATCGTTCTTTTTATCTTCCTTAGGTGCTTCCTGAGAAGCCTCGGTGGTCTGCTCAGCAGAAGCATTCTGCTCCTGTTCCTGCTTGATATCCTTTTCTTCTGCCATGATTGTTTGTTGTTTGCCGCTGCAAAGATACACAAATCCCCTGCCAATGAAAATTTCTGACTTTTTGGCAGTTGGTTATTTTGGAAGACTGCAAGGATAGTGGAACTTTGACGCCACGGCTTCCGAACATCTACAAATCGGAATAGCACTTGTTTCTTGTCGGAATGAGTGCTATTTTTGTAGGATATGAGGATCGCTGTCGTCATACTCAACTGGAATACCGTGGATTACCTCCGCCGCTTCCTCCCTGCCATGATCTCCTCATGCGCGGGAATGGATGCCGGGGTGATAGTCGCGGACAGCGCCAGTACTGACGGATCTGCAGAGATGATGGCCACGGAATTCCCTGATGTCAGGCTGATTCCGCTGGCGGAGAATTATGGTTTCACCGGAGGCTACAACCGGGCCGTTGCCGAGGTCGGAGCCGATTATTATGTCCTTGTCAATTCGGATATCGAAGTGCCTCAGGGATGGCTGGAGCCACTTGTGCGTTGGATGGACTCCCACCCTGATTGCGGAGTGTGCGGGCCGAAGATCCACCGTCTGCTCCCGGAAGGCCGCAGCGATATGTTCGAATATGCCGGTGCGGCGGGAGGTTGCATTGACCGTTACGGGTATCCGTTCTGCCGCGGCCGTGTGCCGGGACGCACCGAGGCCGACTTCGGACAGTATGACGATCCGCATGACGTTATGTGGGTGAGCGGAGCATGCCTTATGACGCGCGCCTCATTGTGGAAGTCGCTGAACGGTCTGGACGACAGGTTCTTCGCCCATATGGAGGAGATCGACTACTGCTGGCGTGCACAGCTGGCCGGGTGGAAGGTCACGGTGGTGCCCGATTCCACCGTGTACCATATCGGAGGCGGTACCCTGCCCGATACGTCTCCATTCAAATTGAAATTGAACTACCGCAACAATCTCCTGCTGCTGGAGAAGAATCTGCCTGCCACCATAGGCGCAGCACCGGCACGGAGGCGTATCTTTGTCAGGATGGTCCTGGACGGATGTGCCGCTGCCGTCTATCTGCTTTCCGGGCATCCGGACAGGGTCAAAGCCGTGCTGGAGGCGCATAGGGAGTTCGGAAGAATGTCAGGGAAAGCATCTTCCGGTGCGGTTGCGGAAGTGTCCGGACTGATTCCGGTACGGATTGTGCTGCAGTC
>JAZRXV010000109.1:0-28119 GCA_045600405.1 Candidatus Cryptobacteroides sp. | reverse complement strand
GGCAGATAAGCAGTTATGATCCATCCAAGAGCCAGTTCTTCACCTGGCTCCGCACTATTGCAAGAAACACCGCTCTCGACACCGTCGAGCAGGAGAGCCGCTTGCAGCGCAAATATATTTCACTCGATGACGACAGCAAGCCCGGCAGCGTGATAGACAACTTACGCGATGATATCGACACTCCGCTGGAATCCATAATCAAGGATGAGGATGAGGAGAAACTTGAGACATATATCGAGGGGCTGCCCGACCTCTACAGGGAAATAGCCCGCAGGCGTCTTATCGACGGTTTGCAGTACAAGGAGATTGCTGATGAGCTGGGGATGGAACTCAACACTGTCCGTACCAGGATTCGCCGGGCAAAGGCCATGATAGAAGAAATGAAGAATGAGGACCAGTAAGGAGTATGATGTCATAATCATCGGTGGTGGAATCACCGGCGTGGGTACGGCCCGGGATTGTGCGATGCGTGGTCTCTCAACCGTCCTGGTCGAGAGGAAAGACCTGACCAACGGCGCCACAGGACGGAATCACGGACTCCTTCATTCCGGAGCGAGATATGCCGTCACCGATCCTATGTCGGCACGGGAATGCATAGAGGAGAACCGTATCCTGCGCCGTGTCGCTCCAAACTGCATAGAAGAGACGGGAGGGCTGTATATCACGCTCCCTGAAGATGATCCGGCCTATCAGGGAGAGTTCGTCAGATGCTGCCGTGCGTCCGGGATAGAGGCGGAGGTCCTCGACCCCAGGGAGGCTATGCATCTTGACGGGGCCGTCAATCCGGCCCTGACGGGTGCGGTCAGGGTGCCTGACGCATCCGTGGATCCTTTCCGGCTTACTACGGCCAATGCCATAGATGCCGCCCAGTTCGGGGCGGAGATATTGACATATCATGAGGTCACGGACCTGATAATTGAAAGCGGGAGGGTGTGCGGTGTGCATGTTGTCGACGTGAGATCCGGAGAACGCAAGGAACTCAGGGCACCGGTCACCGTGAATGCTGCCGGGATATGGGGGAGCAGAATCGCCTCCCTTGCCGGCATAAATATTTCCATGCTTCCCGCCAAAGGCTCTTTGCTTATCTTCGGCCACAGGGTTAACCATATGGTGATAAACCGCTGCAGGAAGCCTTCCAACGCCGATATACTCGTGCCGGGCGGGGTGGTGTGCTTATTGGGTACCACTTCTTCCCGAGTCCCGTTTGAGGCATGTGATGACATCAAGGTGACTGCCGATGAGGTGGATCTGCTGCTCAAGGAAGGAAGCAGGATTGCGCCTTCCCTTGCACAGACCAGGGTCTTGAGGGCCTATGCCGGTGTGAGGCCCCTGGTGGCATCGGACGATGATCCGACAGGCAGGAGCACGAGCCGCGGCGTATCCCTTTTCGACCATGCGGTGCGTGACGGCGTCGATGGCTTCATCACCATCGCCGGAGGGAAACTCACAACCTACAGGAAGATGGCCTGCATGGTCACCGATCTCGTATGCTCCAAACTCGGTGTCGTACGTGAATGCATGACGGCGAAACTGCCGCTGCCGGGTTCCGGGAGCAGGAGCCGGGATGCAGGAATGACGATTTCGCGGAAGGCCGCAGAGGACAGGCATGGCACCCGCATATCCAAGATGAACTTCGAGGACAAGTCGCGGGTACTGTGCGGATGCGAGCATGTGACCCGCGCTGAGATAGCATATGCCGTCAAGTATCTCGGTGTGCAGAATCTGATTGACCTCAGGCGTCGGACAAGGGTCGGTATGGGCACATGCCAGGGCTCGTCCTGCATGGGAAAGGTCGCGGCTGCCATGGCTGAGGAAATGGGCTGTCCGGAGAAGGCTCCCGAACTGATACGGCAGTACGTCCGGGAAAGATGGAAGGGGATAGCCCCGATATGCTGGGGAGAGGCTCTCCGGGAGGCTGAATTCATGCGGAAACAGTATAAGTGATGAGATACGATGTCGTTATCATAGGTGGAGGCCTCGCCGGCATGACGGCTGGGGTGGAATTGCAGAAGGCCGGCAGGAAGTGTATTGCCGTGGCCGGAGGCGGCAGCCTCCATAAAACTCCCATAGCTGAGTTCTCGGCCCTTGGAGGCAGCCTGCTCAGGGGAGATTTCGCAGTCGGAGGAGAATGGGTCGGTGACAGGCTGAAATGCATATATACCCGCAATTTGGGAATGACGACCCTTGAAGCCGATATCTTTATCCTTGCCACCGGCAAGTTCTTCAGCAGGGGGCTTGTCTCCACAATGGCGGGAATAACGGAGCCTGTTTTCGGTTGTGATGTGGAGTACGATCATGACAGGAGCCGCTGGATTGACGAAGATTTTTTCAAGCCCCAGCCTTTCGAGTCATTCGGCGTGGTGACGGACGGATACGGCCGGGCAATGATAGAGGGCAACCCTGCCCTGAACCTATATGCAGTCGGTGAGCTGGTTGCCGGAAAGCATGATATTCAAGATATTATTGAGTCAACACTTCAGGTATGCAGGAGAATAATATAAGCGTTAATAACTTCGAGCAGTGCGTGAAATGCTCCATATGTGTCTCAGCCTGCCCTATGATGGAGGTGAATCCCGATTATCCGGGACCGAAGCAGGCGGGACCTGACGGGGAGCGGTACAGGCTCAAGGACCCGGCCTTCTTCGATCTGACTCTCAGGTACTGCCTCAATTGCAAGAGATGCGAGGTCGCATGTCCTTCTGGCGTAAGGGTGGGTGATATCATCCAGATGGCCCGGTTGAAGTACGGTCGCAAGGCGCGTCCGCTCCGTGACAGGGTGATGTCCGATCGGGACCTGCTCGGAAACCTGGCCTCCCATATGGCTCCTATGGTCAATATGCTGGGTTCCTCCCGCTTGGCAAAGTCCTCGCTTCATGCCTTCGGCGTCGTAGACAGGCACAGGACCCTTCCACGGTACAGCGGGGATACTTTCGAAGATTGGTTCGCAAAACAGGACCAGGGTGGATATCGGAGATATGTGACGTATTTCCACGGATGCTATGTCAATTATAACGATCCCGGATTGGGGCGGGATCTGGTGCGTATCCTGAATGCCTGCGGTTATGGTGTAAGGCTTCTGGACAAGGAGAATTGCTGCGGTGCGGCCATGATTACGGCAGGATTCGGGAAGAAGGCCCGCAAACTGGCCATGTCGAACGTGGCATCTATCAGAAAGGCGGTCGAGGCCGGCGATTCCGTTCTCACTACAGGCTCCACATGCACGTTCATATTACGTGATGAGTATGAAAACCTCTTGGGCATAGGAACATCGGATTTCCGCGATTCGGTCATGCTTGCCTCAAAATGGCTGTTTGAGAAGGTTGAGGACGGGGACATAAGGTTGGCATTCAGGGATGATTACCGCAGGCGCATCACCTATCATACTGCATGCCATATGCAGAAACTCGGGTGGGAGATATTCTCCACATCATTGCTGAATTCCATTCCAGGGGTCAGGCTCGCAGTCCCGGAGCAGCACTGCTGCGGTATGGCCGGTACATTCGGTTTCAAGAAAGAGAATTACGGGCTCTCGATGAAGATAGGGGACATCCTTTTCAAATCCCTGCTTGAGACGGATCCTGAAATTGTGGCCACGGACTGTGAGACATGCAAGTGGCAGATTGAGGAAGGTGCACATCTGACAGTGATGAATCCGGTAAGCGTACTTGCCGAGGCCCTTGATTTTGAAAGGACAAAAGAACTGAACAATGGAAAATAGATACGAAAAATCGTTTTTTGACAAGGCCATTGCACTATGGACGGAGTGGAATGACAGGATCAATGTCATTTCACGGAAGGATATAGGGAATATCTATGAGCACCATGTCCTTCATTCACTGGCAATCGTGGAGTACCTTGAGACAGCCGGAGAAAGATTGGAAGGTGCTGTGCTTGACTTGGGTACAGGAGGCGGTTTTCCCGGAATACCGCTTGCCATGGTCTCACCGGATGCAAGGTTCACTCTTTGTGATTCGATAGGCAAGAAGGTCAAGGTTGCCCAGGCGGTTTCCGAAGGGATAGGGTTGAGCAATACGCTATGTGTGAATGCAAGGGCAGAATCTCTTCCGGGAGGATTTGACTGGGTCGTGTCCCGTGCCGTGACGTCATTGGAAAACTTCTATCCATGGGTTAAGGGACGGTTTTCGAAAGGCATTCTGTACCTGAAAGGAGGAGATGTCAATGAAGAGATAAGCGTTTTGTGCCGGAAGCACGGCGTGGATTCGAAAAAAATCACAGCCTGGCCGATAAGCACCTGGCTGGAAGATGATTATTTCAAAGAAAAATTTGTGATTCACATCAGAAAATAATATCTTTGCCCTCCCAAATCCGAAAATATAAAAAATTACAGATATGAAAAGGACATTCCAACCATCAAACCGCAAGCGCGTCAACAAGCATGGCTTCCGCGAGCGTATGAGCACTCCTAACGGCCGCCGCGTCCTTGCAGCACGCCGCGCACATGGCCGCAAGAAACTCACAGTTTCTTCAGAAGACAGATTCTAGTCAAGTCAATGACTGGCAGGAAGGTCGACCGGACGGTCGGCCTTTTTCTTTGCAATCCGGTAATTCCGTGTGTCCCCTGGAGAAGCATTTCCCCGAGAGGGGCTTCGCCTGTTCCAAAGTGCCGCAGAAGTGCTGCCAGGAGGAGCATTTCCCCGAAAGGGGCTTCGTCTGCTCCAAATGGCAGCACTTCTGTGGCACTATCATGTAAAAATGGCAGAAAGTCGTATCTGCAATACGATGGGAATTTATTATATTTGTAAGTTATGCAAAAGGAGAATGATTTCTCGAGACTCGAACTGAGCCTTCCGAATTGCCGGAGCAATTACCGGTATTTCCGTTCGCGTCTGCAGATCAAGACCAAACTTCTGGTCCTGGTCAAGGCCAACGCCTATGGACACGGGGCTGTGGAGTTTGCCTCCATGCTTCAGGCCGAAGGAGCGGACTACCTTGCCGTAGCCTTGCCGGTCGAAGGAGTTGAACTGCGTCAGGCCGGAATAACCCTGCCTATCCTTGTTCTTACGGCAGGCACGGACTTTTTCCCGGAGATCATAGATCACAGGCTCGAACCGGGCGTCCCGAATCTGTATACACTTGAGGCCTTGTGTGAAGAACTGGACCGACGGGGAATGAAGGACTATCCTGTCCATATCAAACTGGACACGGGTATGCACCGTCTTGGTTTCATGACTTCCGAACTGCCGGCCCTCCTTGATTTCCTGAAGACCCACGGCCAGGTGAAGGTCAAGTCCATATATTCGCATCTTGCGGCATCCGAGGACCCGTCGGAGGACGAGTTCACGCTGTCGCAGATTGAAATGTTCAGGCAGAATGCCGGAGCCATAAGCGAAAGTGTCGGCTATCGTCCTATGTGGCACATACTCAACTCGGCCGGGATCGAGCGTTTCCCTCAGTATCAGTTCGATATGGTACGTCTTGGTATAGGCATATACGGTATCAGCGCCCTTCCGGAAGTGAGCCTGGCGCCGGTTGCATCGCTCAAGGTCAAGGTCCTGCAGGTCAAGACACTGAGGCCTGAAGACGGTACGATAGGCTACGGACGTCACGGACATATCGCACCTGAAGGTACGACTACGGCCACCATCCCGGTGGGATATGCCGATGGCATAGACCGCCATCTGGGAAGGGGGAATGCGTCGTTCAGCGTCAACGGCCACCGCGTGCCTACCATAGGAAACATATGTATGGACATGTGCATGCTTGATGTCACCGGTGTGGATGTGAAGGTGGGGGATACGGTCACCATTTTCGGTGCGGATCCGACAATTACGGAACTGGCCGGGATACTTGGCACCATACCATACGAGATACTGACATCAGTACCGCGGAGAATAGAAAGAATAATCATAAGGAAATAAATGAGCACTGAAATCCTTGTCATAATTATTACGTCAGTCCTGCTGCTTATCGCCATCATTGCCGTGGTGGTGTGCGTGGTGCGTATATCCGGGCTCAACAGGAACATGACGTCGCTGACAGGTGAGAAAGCGGCTCTTGAAGGGCAGAAGATCGCCCTTGAGGGGCAGTTGAAGGCTCAGGATGAGACATACCGGGCCCTTGACGCCCAGCGCGAGCAGCAGTACCGCGAACTTGAGGCCCAGAGAGCGGAAGCCAGGAAGGCGATTGCGGAAGAGCGGGAGAAGGCATTCGAGAGCCAGCGCAAGCAGATGGAGGAGAGTTTCAAGGCTCTCAGCGAGCAGAACAGCAATGTCCTGCGCAAGCAGAATGCCGACTCCATAGTCGAACTGCTCAAGCCGGTGAAGGAGAAATTCGACGGGTTCGAGAAATCGGTCCGTGAATCCCAGGAAAAATCAGTCGAGCGTGATGCTGCCATGAGGGAGAGCATCAAACTCATGATGGAGCAGTCGCGCAGTGTGGGCAGCGAGGCCCGCAACCTTGCGAATGCATTGACCGGACATTCCAAGATACAGGGTAATTTCGGAGAGATGCTCCTGGTGGACCTCCTGAAGCAGTCCGGTCTGGAAGAGGGAATACATTTCACGACGCAGGATGTTATCAGGGACGACCGGGGACATGAGGTCAAGAGCGAGGCCGGCACCACCATGCTTCCGGACGTCATAGTCAATTATCCTGACGGCAGCCAGGTCATCATCGACTCGAAGGTAAGCCTCAATGCATATGTGGAGTACATGAATTCCGAGAGCGTCGATGAGAGGCAGACTCTGGCCAGGAAGCATGTCGAATCCGTAAGCAAGCATATCGACGAACTCAAACTCAAGGATTATGCGTCCTATATATCCGAAGGGCGCCGCAAGGTGGACTATAACATAATGTTCATCCCTATGGAAGGAGCATTCAGGCTTATGCTGGACCAGGCACCGACGCTATGGCAGAGGGCCAAGGATGCGAAGGTGCTCATAGTCAGCCAGCAGAATCTCATGATAGTGCTTAACATGATACTCATGAGCTGGCGGCAGCATGACCAGGAGAAGAATATCGCCGAGGTCTATAAGACTGCAGGTGAGATGATGGGACAGCTCAAGAATTGGATGGATGCATTCGTGAAGGTAGGGGATTATATCGGCAAGGCACAGTCCGCGTATGACGATTCCAGGCAGAAACTTATGGATTCCAGCCAGTCTGTGATAAGGAAGATTGACAAGCTGGAACGTCTGAAACTCGCCCCGAAGCGGTCGAACGCCAAGATCAAGGCCGGTGCACGTGTGGTTGCCGGGCAGGAATCCATCATTCCTTCCGAGCTTGCCGGAGGACTCGAACAGGAAGAAACAATCAAAACTATAGATCAATGAAAAGATTAATGACCATTGCGCTTGCGCTCGTCAGCATCGGCGCGGCAGCACAGCAGAACGGAGGCATCACAGCTGAAATGCTTACCGAGATTCAGAAGGGTTATGAGGGGACAGCGGCCGACAAGGCAATCCGCAACGCTCTCAACACAACACCGGTCACCGTGCTCGCTGAGAACGCGGAGAACATGGCTATGATCAATACGGATTTCACCGACAGGGTGAAGACCAAGGGAATAACCAATCAGAAGTCTTCGGGACGCTGCTGGCTCTTCACCGGACTTAATGTCCTCCGTGCCGCAGCCATAGACAAATATGATCTGGGAGAGTTCCAGTTCTCGCAGAATTATTGCTTCTTCTGGGACCAGCTCGAGAAGTGCAACCTTTTCCTCCAGGCTGTGATTGACACAAGGGACAAGTCTTTCGATGACCGTGAGGTGGACTGGCTGTTCAGCCATCCGCTTTCTGACGGCGGCACCTTTACAGGTGTGGCCAATCTCGTCATGAAGTATGGTGTCGTTCCTGCTGATGCCATGCCGGAGAGTTATATTGCAAACAATACTTCTGCCATGTCCGGTCAGATCAAGACCGTGCTCCGCCAGTATGGAATCGAACTGCGGGAGACACCTGCCGGAGTGAAGGCCAAGGATGTCCCTTCGTATCTCCAGAACAGGAAAGTGGAGATGCTCAAGAACCTTTATCACATCCTTGCCATCAGTTACGGAGTGCCTCCTACCGAGTTTGAATGGAATGGGAAGACCTATACTCCGCTCCAGTTCTACAAGGAACTCCTTGACTACGATCTCAACGGCAATTATGTCATGCTCATGAACGACCCTAGCCGCGAGTATGGCAAAGTGTATGAGATTGAATATGACCGTCACCTCTATGACGGCCAGAACTGGGTCTATGTGAATCTTCCTATTGAGCGTATCAAGGAGATGGCGATCGCTTCTATCAAGGCGAATACTGCAATGTACTTCTCATGCGATGTGGGCAAGTTCCTCAACCGCAAGAAGGGAGTCGCCGACATCAGCAATTTCGATTATGAGTCCATCCTCGGTGTCCCACTTACCATGGACAAGAAGGAGCGCATCCTTACTCACGCCAGCGGATCCTCACATGCTATGACTCTCATAGCGGTAGACCTCAAGGACGGTGTCCCTCAGAAATGGATGGTCGAGAATAGCTGGGGAGCCGACACGGGATATAAGGGCAATGTCATCATGACTGACGAATGGTTCAACGAGTACATGTTCCGTCTTGTCGTGGAGAAGCGCTTCGTGCCGGCAGATGTCATGAAGATGCTCGAGCAGAAGCCTGTCATGCTCCCTGCATGGGACCCGATGTACGCATCAGAAGAATAGTTGTATGATGATGAGAATGTTTATTACCATAGCGCTCGGCCTTTTCGGGCTGAACGCTTTCGCGCAGAGTTGCGAACGTGAGGTCGTGGAAGATACTGTGACCAGGGAGATCGTACATGATATCCGGACTGTTCACAATATCGCTCCATCTGTCCCGGAGTATGTGGTTTTCGCCGGTGATACCATACGTTTCGATACGGAAGAGAAGTATGAAAGGATGGACAGGGAACTGATAACCTTCTCCTATATGCATACAAATTCTACCTTGATGCTCAAGCGCTCTGACCGGATATTCGACAAGGTGATACCTGTCCTTAAGGAGTACGGTATGCCTGAGGATCTGAAATATCTGATGGCCATAGAGAGCAACCTTGACCCGAAGGCACTTTCATCTGCGAAGGCTGCCGGCCTCTGGCAGTTCATGAAGACTACGGCCGCTGAGTACGGGCTGGAGGTCAATGACAACGTGGACGAGCGTTATCATATAGAGAAGGAGACTGCCGCGGCCTGCAAATATCTCAAGGCGGCATATGCCAGGTATCATGACTGGATGACGGTGGCGGCAAGTTACAACGCAGGTCAGGGCGGAATTTCCAAGCGTCTTTCCGACCAGCATCAGGATTCGGCGATGGAACTCTGGATGGTGGAGGAAACTACCAGATACATGTACCGTATCCTTGCCTGCAAGATGATGTTCGAGAACCCGCAGGCTTTCGGATTCGACGTGTCTGAAAGATATCCTGTCATTCCTCCTAAGAAGGTCATTGAGGTTTCCGGGGCCAATGTTGACCTTGTTACCCTTGCTGAAGAGAACGGTGTCACCTATGCCGAACTCAAGCGCGCGAACCTCTGGCTCCGTGGGTCCGAACTCATCAACAAGGCCGGAAAGACTTACAAGGTGATAATCCCGGGCCGGAAATAGACATCCTTTCTAGCTATACAGATATAAGACGCCGTCCGAAAAGCAGACGAAGCCCCTTTCGGGGAAATGCTTTTTCGGACGGCGTCTTATATTTTTCTATTGGAAAATCTCTTGGAGGGCCCTCTGACTGCCGGGGGTGTTACCTCAGGTCGGTGACGGTCCAGTCGGATGACAGTTTGCCGGTGTCGAATCTGAACGGGGACATGTCCCCTGATTTGTCAAGGTAGCGCAGCTCCTGGAATTTCAGTCCGGAGACTGCGTCCATGTTTTCTTTCAGATATGTCTCCAGACCTGTGGCATCCTGGATGTAAGCTTCCTTTTCGGCAGGGTCCACTATGATAAGCGTGGCCCCGTCGCAGTAGATCTCCATGCCGTTGGCCTTGACGATGAAGCATTTGCCCTGGGCCAGGGCCGTGCCCTTGCAGTCCATGCGTATTTCATCATTGTCAATGCTGCATGAGAATTCCGCCTTGATGCGGAAATCGTTCAGACGGTGGAGTATGTCGTTGAGATTGTTCTGGGCCCATATCGGGAGGCTCAGGACAACGGCTGCCGCCAGTGTGATAAATCTTTTCATTTCAAGAAAGAATCAAGTATCGGTTGAAGACTATTCAAATCCGATACCAAAACCTGTCTAGGCTTTGAACCTTCCTGCGGACCTACTATCCCCGCAGCCTCCAGCTGGTCCATGACACGCCCTGCCTTGGCATAGCCCATGCCCAGTTTCCGCTGAAGGTCGGAAGTAGAGCCTTTCTGGCTCAGCACCACCATCTTGGCGGCCTCTTCGAAGCGTTCGTCAAGGTTGTGGATGTCCACACCGCCACCGCCACCTTCGCCATCGGCACCCTGCTCGGCAGGGGATGGAAGGTAGTAAGGAGTGTTGTAGCACTTGCCGTAGCCCTGCTGGTCTCCTACGAAATCGGAGATGCTGTCGATTTCCTCTCCTGAGATGTAACCGCACTGGATTCGTTCTGAATCTATGCCGGCGGAGAAGAGCATGTCTCCCTTTCCTATGAGTTTCTCGGCGCCAGGTGCATCAAGAATGGTCATGGAGTCAATCCTTGAGGCTACGCGGAATGCGATTCGCATAGGGAAGTTGCTCTTGATGATTCCGGATATGACATCGACAGAAGGCCTCTGCGTCGCCAGTATTACGTGCAGACCGGCTGCACGTCCCTTCTGCGCAAGGCGTATGATGGAGTTGGTGATGCTTCTGCTGGCCGCCCTGGCGTCAGGGGAAGCGCCGGTGGTCATTGTGAGGTCCGCATACTCATCCACCACTACCACCAGATAAGGCAGGAACCTGTGCCCCTGGTCCGGACGCAGTTTGCGCTCCTTGAATTTGCCGTTGTAAAGCTTGATATTGTTCACTCCGGCCTTGCTGAGGAGTTCGTAACGGTCGTCCATCTCGGTACACAGTGACCTGAGTATCTTCTCAGCGTCCTTAGGCTTCTTGACGATGGCATTGGCCCTCTCGTCCTCCTCTGAAGCAGCGTCAGGCAATACTGCAAGGTAATGCTTGAGCAGGCTGTTGTAAGCGGAGAATTCCACCATCTTCGGGTCGATGAAAACGAACTTGAGTTCTGACGGATGGCGGGCGTAGAGGAGGGAGTTGACGATGACATTGAGTCCTACGGATTTTCCCTGCTTGGTGGCACCTGCCACAAGGAGATGCGGTGCGTCGGCCAGGTCGAACACCTTGACCTTCTGGGTGATGGTGTAGCCGATGGCTACCGGGAGGTCATATTTGCTGTCGCGGAACGCCTCGTCATTGAGCAGTGCCTTGAGCGGAACGATACTTGAATAGTCGTTGGCGACTTCGATGCCTACTGAATCGGCCAGGGTGACGACACGGACACCCTTTGCGCTGAGGGATATGGCTATATCCTCCTGAAGTTTCTTTATGTCGGCTATTTTGACGCCAGGTGCCGGATATACCTTGTAGAGCGTGACAGTCGGGCCTACTACGGCCTTGACATCGTTTACCTGGATCTTATAGTTGGCGAGGACCGCGCGTATCTTGTTGTTGTTGCGCGTGAGTTCTTCCGTGGATACCTCGTGACGTCCGCTTGCGTGGGATTCAAGAAGGTCGATAGGAGGGAACTTGTATTTCGGAAGTCCGCCGAACATCATGTCCAGACGGTTGTCTATCGGTTCGAGGTTCTTCACATTCTCGGCCTCAAGTCCTGCTTCGTCGGTTATGATCTCGAACTGTCCGGCGTCAGGAGCGGCAGGTGTCACGGTCTTTGGCTCCGGTGCCGGGGTCGGTTCCGGTTTCGGCTCCGGTTTGAGACTTGCTATCGGCGCCGGTGCGGGTTCCGGAACAGAAGTATGTCTGGCTTTGACAGGCTCTTCGAGTTTCTGCTCAAGCGCTTCCAGTACATCGGTGGTCTTTCCAAGGCTGCCCAGCCAGTGGGTGAAACGTTTGGAAGAGAAGAAGAGGAATCCTGCAACAAGTATCATGGCCATGATACCTGTCATGACAGTACCGAAGAGGTTGATGCCTATGTTGACCATGTTTGCCCCACAGTTGCCTCCCAGTCCACCTCCGAAAATGTAGTCGAGTCCTGCGAGCCTTCCGATGAAAGCAAGGACGATGGACGATATGAACGCTCCGAAAAGGGCGATGACTGCAGTTTTAGGCAACGAGTGGCTCCATTTATGGGAAAGAAGCCTCGCGGAAATCGCGGTGAGTATCACGAGCAGTCCGAAACTGCCAAGCCCGAACAGCTTGCCGACCAGAAGATTGCCCGCCTTGAATCCGAGTTTTCCGGCGGCATTGCCCACATCCTGCGTCGCTTTCATGGCCGACGGGTCTCCCAGCAGGCTCATGTCCTGCTGCCAATGGAATAAGTATGATACGGTGGCTATGAGGATGAATACTGTCAGCGCCGCTACGCACAAACCGGTTATGCGTATCGCCGACTCCTTCTCCTGCTCGTCCCAGGTGTCCCAGATTCTCATTTCTTCTTGTTATAGCCTTTACGGTTCTTCTTGTTCTGACGGTTCTTTCCCGCCGCCTGTCCTACGTTTATCCCCATGCCGGGACGTGAGAAACTGACGTCATTGGAAATCTTGCTGAGATTGATGCCGTCCGGCACCTTGAGCCTGTAGTCCGAAAGTTTCTCGATATCGTTGAAGATGGTCTCGTCCGCCACGCTGTCCTTGTTCCAGATAAGGTACTGCTGACGCATGTAGATGGCGAGCGAGCGTATCATCTCGGTCTTCAGTTCTCCATCGGGTTCATTGCACAGCAGGTCGATGATCTTTTCGATATTGCGTCCGTAATGCGTGGCCTTGATCTTGGAGCCTTTCATCGGTATCGGGACCGGCCTTGTGGCGAATTCCTCAGCGACAGGACATGGATATGGCGAATCGATGTCCAGGTCGAATCCGGCTATCATATACAAGTGGTCCCAGAGTTTATGTTCGAAATTTTCCTGTGTGTGCACCTGCGGGTTGAGGACTTCCATCACCTTGACTATCGCCTGCGCCTGTTCGGTACGCTTCGCCCTGTCCTCTATGCTGCGCAAGGACTCCACCATCTTCAGAACGTTGCGTCCGTATTCCGGCATTGAGAGTTTTTCCCTGCCGGTATTGTAGTCGAGTCCGTTAATTAAATCTGTCCCTTCCATATTCTTTTCTTTATGTTCAACTTACAAATATACGAAACTGTTTTGAGAATATTCGCTATATTTGTAGGGTATGACGAAGTCATTTCAAGTTGCCGGGCACGTTTTCTCCTTTTCCGCACATGACGGTTCCCCGTTGTGGAGCGAGCTGGGGCAGTATGATCCTTTTGTGACGGAAAGCGGAGGCGGACCTGTCTTCCGGCTGTCGCTTGTGGATTTCCTTCCGGAAGGGGATACCACCATTGTCCTGGATCAGCCCGTGGAGGATGGGGAGACCGTCCTCCGCCTGTTCCATCAAGGTGCGGACTGGATGGTGGAGATGTCCCCGTACAACCCGGTCCCTACGGTGGCGAAGCTCTGGATCTCCAGTGATTTCAAGGAGGGCAGGCTGAAAATCCTTGCGGACGGGAACGGCTTTCCACTATTTGCCGTGAATAATTCCCTGATGCTTATGTTCGCTTTCAGTACTGCCTGCATGGGGACTCTTGAAATGCACGCATCGGTAATAGGATGCGACGGCAGGGCTTTCCTTTTCCTGGCAAAGAGCGGTACCGGAAAGAGTACGCACAGCAGCCTGTGGCTCAAGCATATACCCGGCAGTGAGCTGATGAATGACGACAATCCTGTAGTCAGGGTGTGGCCTGACGGAAGGGTTATATGCTACGGCTCTCCATGGAGCGGGAAGACGCCATGCTACAGGAATGTGGAAGCGCCGGTAGGGGCCTTTGTCAGGATACGCCGCAGCCCGGAGAACAGCATAGAACGGCTGGACGTATTCAATTCGTATGCATCGCTCTATTCGTCCACTTCCGGCTTCAAGGCCGACAGGACCATGGCGGACGGGCTGCATGCGACATTTGAGAAAGCCGCCACATCCGTGCCGTGTTATGTGCTTTACTGCCGCCCTGATGAGGAGGCGGCCAGGATATGTGCGGAGGCCGTGCTATGAGTTCGAAAGTCATGCCGAATGCGGTGATTCTGGGCGAAGTGTCCAGAATGCTTTGTGAAGGACATTCCGTTGTGCTTATGACAAAGGGCAACAGCATGCTTCCGTTCATAAGAGGGGGCTCGGACAGCGTGGAACTTGTCAGGGAGGAGTCGTACGGGCCGTATGACATCGTGCTTGCGGAACTGTCGGAAGGCCATTATGTGCTGCACCGGATATTGAGTGCAGGAGATGGGATTGTGACATTGAAGGGTGATGGCAATCTCCGGGGGACGGAGACATGCCGGTTGGGCGATATTAAAGGCCGTGCCGTGAAGATCATATCCCGCAGGGGGAAGGAGACGGATTGCCTGTCGGCGGGATTTGTAAGGCGGAGCAGACTTTGGGTGCGCATGCCTTATCTGTGCAGGCGTATATTGATAGCAATTTATAGAAGGATAATCGGATATGAAGACAATAGAAGGATTCAGGATGCGTAAGCTCGGCAAGGAGCATATCATTGTCGGAGAAGGCATAGAACAAGTGAATTTCAACAAGATGATAGCCTTGAATGAGACGGCGGCTTATCTGTGGAGCTCATTCGAGGGAGGTAAGGAATTCACGGTGGAGCAACTTGCTGACCTGCTGCTGGAAAGATATGAGATAGACAGGGAACTGGCGCTCCGGGATTGTGCGGAAATCACTGAAAAATGGATTGAGACCGGAATAGTCGAAAGATAGATGAAGCCGTTCCGTATATGTGCCCGGGGGCTGCTGCAAATGTTTCGTCCCCTGCGATGGAAGGTCGCTGTCAGCGCCCTGATAGGGATTGTGGACGTGGCGGCCTCCCTGGTATTCGTATGGGTTTCGAAACGGGTTGTGGATATAGCTACCGGGGCCATGAATCTCCCGTTGGGGGCGAGTGTGAAACTGTTCGTTTCCATATTGGCCTTGCAGATCCTCTGCAGGGTTGCAAGAAGATATTGGGAAGGGTATACTGTCGTCCATGCGCAGAACGACACCAGGGCTGAGGTTTTCGGCAAGGTGATGCGCAGCATATGGACGGGGCAGGAGCGTTTCCATAGCGGGGATACCGTGAACAGGCTCGAAGAGGATATCCAGGTGACGGTTGCCTTCATCTGCTCCAATCTCCCGGATTTCATAATCACTGTCGTGCAGCTCGTTGCCGCTACGGTCTTTCTCTTTATGCTCGCGCCTTCTCTAGCCTGGATACTGGTGTTCATCATGCCAGTGGCAGTGGTGGGCAGCCGTCTTTTCTTCAAGAAGATGAGGGCTCTCACCAATGAGATAAGGGAGCGGGACAGCCGCATCCAGAGTTATATGCAGGAGAATCTCCAGCACAGGGTGGTGGTAAAGACGCTGGATGCGACCGAATGGGTGCTCGGACGGCTTGGACTCCTTCAGAAAGACCTTAAGGACAAGACCCTTGCAAGGTTGAATTACGGCGCCGTGTCAAGGGCTTTCCTTCATGTGGGCTTTTCCAGCGGTTATGCTCTTGCATTCCTCTGGGGAATCTTCGGCCTCAAGAACGGTACGGTGACTTATGGACTGATGGTTGCTTTCCTGCAGTTGGTGGGACAGGTGCAGAGGCCGGTGGCGGATATCACACGCCATATCCCGGCATTCATCAAGGCTCTGTCTTCAGAGGACCGTCTTCTCGAACTCCTTGAGCAGCCTCAGGAGAATGCGCAGGAGAACGTAGTTCTGGACGGTGCCCCGGGAATCAGGGTCTCGGGACTTGATTT
Source organism: Candidatus Cryptobacteroides sp. (assembly GCA_045600405.1). GTDB lineage: Bacteria > Bacteroidota > Bacteroidia > Bacteroidales > UBA932 > Cryptobacteroides. The sequence goes on along the minus strand of JAZRXV010000109.1, from coordinate 12,218 downwards.
TACATATGAGGGGAAAAGCGAAAGCGTACTCTCCGGCCTTGATTTTGATTTTCTTCCGGGTTCCATGACCGCGATCACAGGACCTACCGGGGTCGGCAAGTCAACTCTTGTAAAAGTGATCATGGGATTGCTTGCGCCTGATGCGGGCAAGGTTGAGTTATATGACGGCACACGCTGCTGCGAGTCCACTGCGTCCACGCGCTGTAACTTTATGTATGTCCCTCAGGGTAACAGCCTCATGAGCGGAACCATACGTCAGAATCTATGCCTGGCGAAACCGGATGCGACAGAGGATGAGATGCGTGAGGCACTGCATTGCGCTGCGGCTGATTTCGTGTTCGACATTCCGGAAGGCCTTGATCTCCAGTGCTCGGAGATTGGAGCCGGTTTGAGTGAGGGACAGGCACAACGCATATCCATCGCCAGGGCCCTGCTGAGGCCGGGTGGCATACTTATCCTTGATGAGGCCACTTCTGCGCTTGATTCCGCGACCGAGCAGGAGATGCTCAGGCGACTTTCGGAACGCTATCGCGGCAACAAGACCATCCTCTGCATCACCCACAGACCTGCGGCTACGGGTCTTGCAGACCGAATCCTGGAGATATCCAGGTAGTGTCGGAGGTAATCAGATATCCCTCCAGTTGTTTGTGTGAAAGGATGAATTTCCTGGACTCCTCGAATCCCATCACCATGCATGCGGTGGCGAATGCGTCCGCTTCGGCTGCGGTAGGTGCGACAATCGTGGCACTTAACAGATTGTGGGTGACCGGCCTTCCTGTCCTCGGGTCTATGGTATGTGAATACTTTTTCCCGTCCTTGATGTAGAATTTGCGGTAATTGCCGGAGGTGACGATACCGCAGGCCCTGCCGTCCGAACACCATATGCCGCGCAGGTCGGCACCCGGGGCCATGTTGCCGTCTTCGGGATTGTCTATCCCTATGGTCCACCCACGTCCGGAGGCGTTCATTCCCTCGCAATAGATCTCACCTATGTCCACCAGCATGTTCCTGATGCCTATGGAATGTAGATATCGGGCGATGACATCGCAACTGTATCCCTGGGCTATTGCGTTGAAATTCAGTTTTCTGCCGCTGCGGCATTCTTCCATGGCGGAATCTATGCTCTCCTGGGAAGGCATCTTGTCTCCTGTAAAACCGAAGCCCCAGATGTCGAACAGAGGGGCTGCGGAGACGTCGAAGGCTCCTCCGCTTTCCTCTTTGTACTTCCCGGACAAGTCGAGGATCTCCGTAAAGAGGTCGTTGCGGACTATCTCCTCACCTTCGTTGTATCTGCTCAGGAGGGAGTTGTGATTATATCCTGACAGTGTGAAGTCTATGGCGGTCAGCAGGGAGTCTATGGTTGACGCTATTTCATTCCTGCCCGCACGGGCTCCGGAGATGTCGGCCTTGACGGTATACACCCCTCCCTGGGCGTAGCCGCTGAAAACGACATATCTACCTCTGCTGCATCCGCATATGCAGAGCAGCATGGCAAAAAAAACGGTTATGACGGAGGTTTTTCTCATTCCCGGCAAAGTATTTGTACAAAGGTAGATGTTTTTCGCGCAATTTTGTGCATCTTTGTAAACTGTAAAAGAATAAAGATGAGATTTCCAAAAGTATTGCTGCTGACCCTCGCCGTCCTGTCCCTTGCCTCCGGTTGCAAGAAAGATGACGACGATACGTCAGAATACTTCGAAGGCAGCATATCCCTGAAGATGGACACATTCGTTGAGCCTGGTTATACCAAGTCATTCTGTGTCGATACCCTTTCGCACCTTTCACGCAATGAGGCGGGTGACATAGGTTATTATTATATACTTCCGGGATCTTCCGTAAAGGATACTGTCAAGACCGAAGGCGGGACGTTCACCAAGAAGACCTTTACCGCAGTGGCTCCGGATTCCCTTTCTACATTTAGGGTTTCGTATTCGGGATTTGCAAAAGGGTATTATGATTCCACGGGCAGCGCATCATTTACTGTGGTCAAGGTTGGCATTAACGGGAAAGGTTCCCTCACCAATTATGATATAGCCGAGACTGACGAACAGTTCGTCGACGAACGTGATGGACGTTCTTATTATTACACTTCAGCTGGCGACCTTGACTGGATGAGGCAGAACCTTGCCTGGGAAGGTTCCGGGGTGGCGTATGACGAATGCCAATCAGCTGCTGTCAGCACGGTCATCGGAAGGTTCTATACATGGGATCAGGCTATGTCAGCATGTCCTGACGGGTGGCGTCTCCCGTCTGATGCCGATTGGGCTGCGCTGGCGGGACAGTTCGCGACAGGGGCTCAGGCCGGTAATGATATCCCTGATGTGAGCGGTCATCTCATGGAGAATGTTTACATGAACCGTGAGCGTCTGTGGGAGTACTGGAGAGAGGTGACAATTGACAACAAGGCCCGTTTCTCCGCCCTGCCTATGGGATATGCAACCGTTTCCGAAGGTGATTATTTGTTTGAAGGCAAGGGTTCATACGCTTTGTTCTGGACTTCCGATGAGGATGGCGAATATGGCGGATACCGTTATATCTTCGCGGAGGAACCGACCCTGCATTACGGACTTGCCGACAAATCCTCCTTTGCGGCTACTGTACGCTGTGTAAGGGACAGGGATTTATAGTTCTGAAATAGTCTCAAGACAGAATACAAGGGTCCCGGCGAGCCAATCGACGGGACCCTTTAAGATTTCCGGACAGCATCCCAGTACGCCGGTGGCAAGGCATATGGCGGCCGATGCCATCAGAGCCTCCGTGACCGGTAACGCTATAAGGTTTGTAAGCAGGAAGTATTCCGGCAGGGTCCCGAACCGGAGCCAGATCAGAGGGGCCGTAAATGTCTGGCATGAGACAGACAGCGCCGCCGAACACCAGATCCTGCGCATGGGGTCCAGGCTGCTTCCACCAGGATACCAGTCTTCCAACTTGGGATATATGATGAATATCCCTGCCATGGCAAGATACGACAACTGAAATCCTAAAGACTTTATTACGAGCGGGTCGAGGCATAACTGAATGGTGAGTGCGGCACAGAGTATGGACAGGGGGGAGTGACGGCGTCCGGGATGAAGACGGACAAATTCGTTAAGGATAATGAACAGGAAGGCCCTCACCAGCGATGGTCCCGCTCCTGTGGCAAGGGTGTAGGTTCCGGCTGCAGCGATGATCACTGTGCTGCGTACGGTGACTGCAAGGCGGGAGTTGCCGGTTATTCCCAGCACTTTTGAAAGTATGCCGTATATGATTCCCATATGCAGGCCTGACAGGGCGAGTATATGGGCGGCACCGCTCTTTCTGAAGGCGATGACCGTGGATGCCGGCAGGGCCTCCTTCCTGCCTGTGAAAAGTGCCTTGAGCAGGGCCCCGGTAATCTCTTCATCAAATCCTGTCCTGTCAATAAGGGCGCAGAACCTGTCCGTCAGAAGGGTCGCTGCTGCCGGTGTGCGGTCCCAGCCGTATCCGGTGATCTTTTGGACGCACGGGCACAGCACTCCTGACAGAAAGAAAATCATATATGCCGTGGTCCTGGAATTGCCCTTCCTGCAGAATGCCGCCAGCAGTACCGGCAACAGGACGCCCGCCGCCCCCGCCACTACATATGAAAACTCCGGCTCCCACTGTATGAAAGCCGCTGTCGCCACGCCTGCCGTAAATGGAATCGAAATCCCCACGATATCTCCCGCCTCAGCCATTTCAATAAGATTTATCGCAATAATACGCAATTTATTTAGTAATTTTGCACGATTTGAGCGATAAATCTTTTTGATATGATAATACTTGTAATCAATTGCGGAAGTTCATCCATCAAGTATCAGGTGATGGATATGAAGAATGACAACGACTACAGCGTCCTTGCCAAGGGAATACTCGAGAGGATATCCATGCCGGAGGCAAAATTCACCCATCGCCCGGCCGGGAAGGACAAGGTCATCAAGACCATGTACGTTCCGGACCATAAGGTTGGAATGCAGGTTGTCCTGGATGCCCTCGTGGATCCTGAGTACGGTGTGCTCAAGACCTTTGACGATATCGATGCGGTGGGACACCGCATAGTCCAGGGCGCCGATTTCTTCGACGGCAGCGTCCTCGTCGACGAGGAAGTTATCAGCAAGATAGATTTCTGCTGCGATTTCGCACCTCTCCACAATCCTGCACATATCCTCGGTATCCGTGCCATGCAGGCCGTCCTTCCGAAGGTCCCCCAGGTGGTCACCTTCGACACCGCTTTCCATCAGACTATGGAGCCTAGTGCATACATGTATGCCCTTCCATATGAATATTATGAGAAATACCGCGTCCGCAGGTACGGAGCGCACGGTACGAGCCATCTCTATGTTTCCCGCCGCGGAGCGGAGTTCGCCGGTATCGATATAAATAATTCCAAGATAATAACCTGCCATATCGGTAACGGAAGTTCCGTCACCGCCATCAGGAATGGCAAGTGCGTTGATACCTCCATGGGATTCACCCCGCTTGAGGGTATGATCATGGGAACACGCTGCGGATCGATCGATCCGAACATCGTCCCATATCTCATGAAGAAGGAGAACATCAGCCCTGACGAGATGACAACGCTCATGAACAAGAAGAGTGGATTCATCGGGCTTTCAGAAAAGAGTTCCGACTGCCGTGACCTGTGTGATCTCAGGGAAGCGGGGGACAAGAGGGCCAAGATGGTGCTTGACAAGCTTGTGCTCGACATCACCAAACTCGTCGGAGGCTATATCGCCGAGATGAACGGTGTGGACCTCATCATCTTCACAGCCGGTATCGCAGAGAACAATGCCTGGCTGCGCCGTGACGTTTCCCGTAACTTCGCTTATATGGGAGTGAAGATAGACGAAGCACTGAACGATGCTACCCGAGGTATAGAGAGGATTATCTCTACAGATGATTCCAGCGTCAAGGTCGCCCTTATTCCTACCGATGAGGAACTGGTGATCGCACGCGACACCATGCACCTTACTTCCGGACTCAAATAGATTTAATTCTATTGAAGGATACGGATCACCCTCCCATGAGGCTTTTTATCAGTGCAGATGCCTCATGGGAGGGTGATCCGTATCCTCCGTGTATATATGTTATGCTACCAGAGGGGCTAAAACCAGTATTCCGGTTTTTCCGATTCTTTTTTTGAGGGAGCTGAGTTCGGCCTTTTTGGCGACATGCTCCTCCAGTGTTATCCCCATGGCCTCTCCTTCGAATCCAGTCTGGCAGAGAAGCATATAGCTTTGCTTTTCAATCTTGAGTTCAAGGGACAGCTGCGCATAGCAGACCATGTCGAAAAAGCATTCCGGCTTGAACTGGTCCCTTATGTCAATAAGATACTTGCCGGCTTTGGTCGAAGCGAAATTGCCGCTCCGGATTGCAGATAGCGTCTGTATGTCAACGGCAAGGCTGTGGTCCATCCATCTGTAGATTCTCTTTTCGCCATAAGAAAAGAGAATAGTGAAAAGGGCGAGGAAAAGCACTATCGCAGCGGACATCAGCAACAGCGGGTCCGCAATATTGTTTTTCTGTGCGGTATTGTATGCCAGATGGATCAGTATGGGCGGAATGAAAGAAACAACAGCGCTTATCGGAATTGGAATCCTGCCTTTTTCCATGAGAAGCAGGATAGTGCCGGCCAGTGCAGTGCATCCCATATGGAGGATCGCACATCCGAAGCCCCTTACCATAGATGTGCCTATCATCATTTCAGGCTGGAAATACAGGTAGGTTATGTTTTCCATCAAGGAGAAGCCTGCGCCTGCCGCAGCACCGTAGATAAGTGCTTCATGCAGGAAACGAATCTTTTTATCCGGTATCAGGAAGAGGACGGCCAATCCCTTGAAAATCTCTTCGAGTGCAGGAACTGCCCATGACGGCAAGTCAACGGCCCGGGTAAGCATTAGTGCCCCGAAGCAGCATAGCAGTCCATATGCCATGCATGCCAGCAGCAATCTCCACTTCGCCAGAGAAAAACTGTCGAGGGCTCTCAATATCAGCAGGTAGAGGGCGATGGGCAGGAGCGAAAGCAGGTAATTCATAAATAAACTTGGTGAAAAGGATTATCGTTGTATCTTTGTCTTTGAAATATATTGTTTGATTTCCGGGTTCAAAGATATGAAAACTTTATTATCCTTTTTGTTAGTATTAAGTTCGGTTACGGCTTTCTGCCAGGTTGAATCATACAAAACCATGATCTATACAAGCGAGGAACTCGCCGACGACATACGGACAGCGTTTGATGAAAGTCAGAGCCGTGGCTTGGGGACTGATATGTTTAATGCCGGTGCCAATGCTTTTTTAGGAGCAGGAACAGGCTATATAAGCTCAGTCATGGATTTCAGCATTAATTTTATCGGACAGTTGATCACTAAAAAGGCCGAGAATCATAAGGATTGGGAGGAGATGGTCAAGAAAGAGAGTGAATACGCCACGGTGATCAATACTATCGCTGAGTTGAATGATTTCTACGATGCAATCTCATTCGATGGCCCTATGGACCCGAAAGGGATGAGATTCAACGGTATAGGATGTCTGAAGATGCACGATAAGGATACTTCGTTCTTTATGTCGTGCCACATCAACAAAGACCGGATAAACCGTATTGTCAATCATTCCAAGTTTGAACTGGTGCTTGATACGCTTGTAATCAATCCATTCAAGTCCAATCTTCCCAATACCGAACTGGACATACCGTTTTCTTTTGAGCAAAGGGGCAGTTTCACGTTGAATATCACTTTCGATATTTCTTCTTCATGGATGGACCAGCTTCCCCAGATGAATAAGGATCAGGTCCTTGGCTCATTCTCTCTGAATGTTCCCGTTTCAGAAGGAGACTTGGGCAAGGATGGCATGTTCAGGTATGCCAGGAAGGGGAATGAGGCTCCCAAATACGATGTCATAGGTGAGAGTTTCATTGTCCCGCGCTCTTATATGAGCATAAGGGACAAGGATAATAAGATGAGGCATACCTGGGGCACGGGAGAATACAAATTGTCTATGACGATAAAGGAGAACTGTGGAGTGACCAAACAATACCGGGATAACTGGAAAGAAGACTATTCTTTGCGTAAGAATATGCAGCCGAAACCGACATTATGGGAAGGAACCTGGAAAATGGTGACATCTCAAAAATGGGATGAGATAGGGAAATCATGGGTGATAACCACATTGAAGGCTCCTGCCGACGTATTGTCCAAAGCAATCCTGGACTGATTTTCAGTTCGTACGTGAAGAATATTGGCTTGTGCCGGCACCAGGCAGGACATTCTGCATCATCTGGTTGACATCTACGGATGAGGATAATTCCGATGCCATATTGAGGTATTGTAAGGATCTGTCCAAATTTCCGGCCATCGCTATCCTGTTGTCGGTGTTGATGTCTTCCCCGGAAATCACGGATTTGTCGGATCCCGATGAAATGAGGTATTCCTTTTTGCGCCAGTAATCAAGCTCTTCCCCGTCTTTGTTCAGGATCGCCTCCCGGGCGCAATATCCGGCCCACATATCACGGGCCGAAGCAAGGTCCTTGTATCCGGCAAGGTCCTTCCCGTCCAAATACGCATCCGCATCGCAGACATATTGTTTGCCGACACTGACCTGGCGGTCCACCATCAGGAATGCAAGGGAGAGGTTCTGCGATGCCAGTTCATAATTGATTGAGGTTTTCTTGCCTTCGGCTATTGCATTGAGGGATTCAAGGGCCATAGCCCCATTGTCGCGTGCATTTGAGGCAATCTGTTTTATTCTCAACAATTGTTCGAGAGAGGAAGCCAGTTCGTCTTTGCCTTCGGATGCGGCGGCAGTGATGGACACGAGTTCATCAAACTCCGCCATAAGTGAAGTGAGGACAGTAAGGGAAGCCCTGGCCTTGTTGAGCTCGGTTGAATCGTTTGTAACCTTTTCCTGAAAAGCGTTCATTGCCGGACTTGCATGTTTGGACGCCATTGAGATATCACCGCTTGAAAGGGCGGATTCGACTCCATATCCGATGAGAAGAAAACTCAGACCGAAGCCCACTGCCGCTGCGAGCGCGAGATAGATTATGAAATTTATTTTTTTAATATACATGCTTGTTTTGTTTTATCTTTCTGCAAAGATATTATGAAAGAGGTTCTGCCGCCAAATATTTTGTAAAAATATTGCAGGATTAATGTATATTTGTCAGTTTTACTTTAATTGTTTGGTATTATGCTGCGTAACCGTTTCTTGTGCCTGGTGCTGTTATTGCTCGCTACGCATATGTATGCGCAACAACCTGCCGGCACGTCAGGAAGTCAGGACAATGCAGTCCTGACATACGAAAAAGCATTATCGAACTTTGAGACGATTGCGGACATACGTAAAATGCTTCTTGGCGAGGAACATCCGGATTATGCCACTGCCCTGAATGACATAGGTTATTGCCATTCATGCCTGGGCAATTTTGACAAGGCTCTGGAGTATCACATAAAAGCGGCGGACATCCGTAAATCGGCTCTCGGCGGGGAGCATCCGGACTATGCCGTATCCCTGAACAATATCGGCGGTTGCTATTCGGACCTTGGAGACTTCGGCAAGGCTTTGGAGTATCACATGAAGGCGGCGGACATCCGTAAATCGGCCCTTGGCGGGAGTCACCTTGATTATGCAACATCGCTGAACAATATCGGAGCCTGCTACTCGGGCCTGGGTGATTACGGCAGGGCGCTGGCTTTTTACCAGGAGGCAACGGACATCCTTGAACCGCTCCTTGGCGGGAGCCATCCGGATTATGCCGTTTCCATGAACAACATCGGATACTGCCATTCCCGTCTGGGCGATTACAACAAGGCACTGGAATATTACCGGAAGTCTTCGGATATTCTCAAATCACAGCTTGGTGAGAGCAACCCGGATTATGCCACTTCCATTAATAACATCGGATACTGCCATTCCCGCCTGGGCGATTATGGCAAGGCTCTGGAACTATATCGGAAATCCTTGGAAATCCGCAAATCCGTCCTTGGCGGGAGCCATCCCGACTGTGTCGCTTCCCTGAGAGGTATAGGGCTCTGTGAATTGAATCTGAATGATTACATGTCAGCCTCAAAGGTCTTCGACGAATTCTATTCTCTGCTGACTTCGAACATCCTGGACGCTTTCGGGTATCTTCCCCATATATCCCGGATCAGATATTGGAATATGTATTCCCCGTACTTCCAATATCAGCTCCCTATGTTGACCCGCCTCCTTCAATCTTACCCATCATTCCTTCGGACAGCATATGACGGCGTGATTTTCAGCAAGGGGTTGCTCCTGAATGCGGAAACCGGGATACGCGACCTGATACTTGAAAGCGGGGACGGGGAGGCCCTGGATCTGTACGACCGGTTCTGTCAGAGCAAAAACCAGTTGGCGAAGATGCCGACGGATTCCCTTGAAGCCGTGTGCGGCACTCTTGAGAAGGAACTTATGCAGAAGAGCAAGGCTTTCGGGGATTATACCAAGAACCTCAGCCTCAGGTGGACAGACGTGCAGTCGGTACTTGGCGACAACGACATTGCAATAGAGTTCATGGAAGTCCCAGTGTCAAAGGACACCACGAAGTATTGCGCATTGACATTAAGGAAGGGCTATGATTTCCCTCATTATGTGGAACTTTTTGAACTCAAGGACTTCGATGCCCTGTCAAAGGCATCGGGCTCCGGTACCATATATGGGAACCGGGAACTATACAATCTTGTGTGGCGGCCTCTTGAGGCTGAAATCGGCGGAAGCGGAAACATATATTTCGGTGCATCGGGAGTCCTGTACCAGACTGCAATAGAGTATGCCGACAATGGAAACGGACCGTTGTCTGAGCAGAAAAACATATATCGTCTTTCCTCCACCAGACAACTTGCCGCGTCAAGGGAAAAAAGTGACGCGAAAACGGCATCGATTTATGGAGGCCTGCAATACGGCACGTCAATGGAGACCCTGGTTGCAGACAGCCGGAAATATCCGTCGCGCTCGATGGATGATGATTTCCCGTTCAGTGCCGATACCTTGGGTGTGCGTGAGTTGAGGTCCGGAATGGATGCTGCCGATCTGCCTGCCACGTTGACTGAAGCCAGCGATGTTGCGGGTACAATGGACAGGGCACGCTATGAAAAGACCCTGAATACCGGAGCGGAAGGTACTGAAGCATCGTTCAAGGCTTTGTCCGGCCAGAGAAAGAGAATCATACATGTTGCGACTCACGGTTTCTATTGGACAGGGGATGAAGCTGAAAAGATAGGATGGCTGCTCGACAGGCAGGAGCTGAAGGATCCAGGCAATGACAGCAGGGTAAAAGAGGATAAGTCCCTTTCCCGTTCCGGCTTGCTGTTCTCAGGTGCGAACAATGCCCTGAGGCAGGGGTACAGGCAGGAGGACGGTGTGGAAGACGGGATCCTTACGGCCAGGGAAGCCGCCTTGATGGACCTCCGGGGGACGGAACTTGTCGTCCTGTCAGCATGTCAGACGGGACTTGGTGAAGTGAGCGGGGAAGGCGTTTTCGGCCTTCAGCGCGGTTTCAAGAAAGCTGGCGTCAATGCTCTTCTTATGAGTCTTTGGAAGGTCGACGATGAAGCGACGTCCATGCTTATGAGGGAGTTCTACAATAATTGTCTTACGAAAGGACTTGACCTTCAACGTTCCCTTCATGAGGCTCAAAGGACAGTAAGGGAATATGAGTGTGAGGTGGAAGTCGAAGAGATCGGAGAGGACGGATTACTGATAGACAGGCTCAATAATGCTTCTGATGACACCAAAGAGCCTGCCGTGGTCAGGAAAGAGAAAGTCCGTAAATTCCAGAACCCGAGATATTGGGCCGGATTCGTTCTTCTGGATGCTGTCAATTAGATGCTCTGGATTTCAGGGCATCCAGTGTGAGGCAGATCATGTTCCCGACCTTCCGGCCGTTACGGTATGACTGGATCCTCAGCCTTGTAGAGCTTTCCGGCATGGAGAACGGGGCTGTATATTTGATGGAATGCAAGTCCGGATTTGTATTGTCGAAAGTATAATACAGTTCGATATCGTCAAGTTCGGATCCTAACTTGATACTCAGATTGCCGTCTTCGCATTTCTTTACTGAGACAATGGCATTGTAGACGCTATTGAAGGAGCAGTTGATGTCGGCTGTACCGGCTCTCAGGAAGTGATGCTCCATCCTCCCGATGAAATCCATCCAGTCACGTCTCTCTTTTTGAGACCAGAAGACTTCTGAAAGTGCCCATCCGCGAGGCCAGGTCATATATTCGGCATGGCGGAATACAGGTACGGCCTCTCCCCAGAGGTTGCCTTGCCCTCCGAGGACCAGGGATGGGTCGACTCCGTCAGGGACCGGCTCGAAATCGTAGCATGAGCTGAGTCGGAGCATGGAGTATGTGACGGGTTCGGCTGACGGCTCACCTTGATAGAGGTCAAGGTAGCAGTTTGAGGTAGGGGTCATTATCACCTTATGGCCAGACTTGGCTGCCTTGATTCCTCCGTCCATGCCTCTCCATGACATCACTGTGGCATTGTCCGCAAGACCGCCATCAAGTATTTCGTCCCAGCCCACCAATTTCTTGCCGTATGATTCTATGATTTTTTCTACTCTCTTGACGAAATAGCTCTGAAGCTGCGCCACGTCAGCCAGATGCTCTTCCTCCATCCTTCTGGCACACTTGGGGCACTTCTCCCAGAAGCCCCTGAAGCACTCGTCTCCGCCGATGTCTATGTACTCGAACGGGAACATTTCAGCTATCTCGCGGAATATCTTGTCAAGTATTTCGAATGTTTTTTCATTTCCGGGGCAGAGTGCATTCTCCTCTATGCCGTAGAATTTGTTTCCGACGTTGACAAATTCTGGAGCCTTGAAGCAGGCAAGTTCGGGGTAGGCGACAAGGGCTGCTGTGCTGTGGCCGGGTACATCGATTTCGGGCATGACCGAGACATTGCGTTTGGCGGCATATTCGATGACCTCCCGCACGTCTTCCTTCGTGTAGAATCCTCCATAGTCAAGCGGCTCACCAGCCTGGGGAGGGGCAAGATTCCACCAGTCGCCACCGATGCGTGAGGCTCTCATCGCACCGCGGCCGGTAAGTTCCGGGCATGAGTCGATCTGTATGCGCCATCCCTGGTCGTCGGTAAGATGCCAGTGGAAGATGTTGAACTTGTATTCTGCAAGTTCGTCTATATATCTCATCACCTCTTCCTTGGTGAACCAATGACGGGAGACATCCAGCATAAGTCCTCTC
>JAZRXV010000108.1:0-11768 GCA_045600405.1 Candidatus Cryptobacteroides sp. | reverse complement strand
CAGGCCGGATATCTACGTCGACAACATCAAGATACTGGAATTTTCCGAACTGATGCACATCACAGCTGACAGGGTAAAGGAGATAGAAGTCCTGAAGCACCCGGGGGCGGAATATGACAAGAACGTGGAATCCGTCATAGTGATCAGGATCAAGCCGGCCAGAAAGGATGGATTCTCGCTCGACAACGCTCTCCGGCTCAACCTCACCCACACGCTCGCCACCAACGACGAACTAAGCATGGGATGGAAGAAGGACAAGCTGGCAATCGGTGCATTCCTAGGTTGGAACGAGAACCGCATGAACTCCGAGAGTATCAGCTTCACCAACAAATACAAGGACCACGAACTCATCAGCGAAACTTCATCCACGTCTCATTCGGACGTTCTCAAGCAATGGATATCGAGCCGTTTCTCTTCCACTTATGACTTCAGCCCGGGAAACAGGCTTAGTTTCAACTGCTCCTTCATGGGCAAGGTCCGTGACAAAAGCTTTACGCCGGAGTCTTCCGCCACTGTCACCACACCTGAAACCGAGCACAATTGCGCCATAGGCTACAGTGGAAAACTGGGAGATTGGACTATCTCCATTGGAAACAATACCTTCATCGATGATGTAAAGACAATAGTTGAGAATCCTTCCTCAGGCAGCAACTATATACGTAAGGAGTTCAATCTGCGCACATACTTACAGGCATCACGGAGCCTATGGAAAGGCACCCTGTCGCTCGGTGCTGAGCATGAACTGGACAGGATGAACGTCACCATGTTCGAGGAAAACCCAAACTTCACCCCAATCGAGAAGAAGTACAGGTTCACGCACGCCATTCACCCGGACATCACGACAGACTTCTATGTCTCTACGAAACAGACTTTGGGACGCTGGTGCCTCGAGGCCGGTCTGCGTTACGAGCACATTCATTCCATCTACAGGCCTTGCGCCGATGACGGTCTGATGATGTTCCTCGATGATTTCACCCCCATCATCGATTATGATGTACCGGAAGAGTATTACCTGATACCTATCCTTATGAAACACCGCGAGGTCAACATCAAGCATAATTATCTCTACCCGTCCCTTAAGGTCTCGACCGATATAGGCGGCTCGACCTTGTCTTTCAGGCATACAGAAAACGGAGTCCGGCCATATCTTGGACTCACGAGATTGAGGTTCAGTGAGATAGAGATTTTGAACGAGAAGTTGCTCACTCCTGAAAGGACTTCCTCCAGCATGTTGGGCTGGGAGTACGGATGGCTGGCCATAAGTGCATCGCATACCTATAGCGATGACCCGATATGCAAAACGCTCTCCGCCTCCAATAAATACAACGCACCTGATTACCACGCCATGGATATGGACTTCACCCTCTCGCCAAAGATAGGATGCTGGTCTCCCGTGCTTCACGCGGACATGCACAAGCAGTGGTTCGAGATGCCGCTGGTCGACGGCAGGGACCGTCTCAGAAAGCCGCTTTTCAATGTGACATTCAAGAACACCCTGACGCTCCCCAAAGATTGGACCATGCATTTCAACGTCCTCTGGCACAGTCGCGGAGCAGAAAGCAATATCTATTATTACAGTCCGGACTTCCGGCTCGACGCGTCCATCCAGAAAAGCCTGCCCAAGACCGGCCTGACCTTCATCCTTGATGCCGGCAATATACTGCGTGGCTCATACAACGACATCAGCTGCTATGTGAAGGAGTTCTACGGCATTTCACAGGGTTATCGCAACAGGGTTATCCGCAATGTCTCCCTTACGGTCAGATACAAACTGTAAGGACCGGCAATAATGCAATTCTCAGATATAAAATGACAAGACTTCTTCTGGCCGATGTGACGCCTCTGGAGGAACCTGAGGTTTATGAGCGCGCATATGCGGGATGTTCTGCTGCACGCCGCTCAACCGCAGATAATTTCCGCTTCGGAAAGGACCGCCGCCTGAGCATAGGGGCCACGCTACTGCTGGACCGGGGACTGGCGGCATACGGACTGAAGGAGCGTGACATGGTTTACGGTTACGGTGCGGATGGAAAGCCGTTCTTCATTAATGCACAAGACATTCATTTCAGCATATCTCATTCCGGCAACAAGGTAGCGGTGGCATTTTCCGACAGGGAAGTGGGCTGCGACATTGAGATGATAGGGGATATTGACATGACAATAGCGCAGTTATTTTTCAGCAGAAGCGAATATGAGGCGCTGCTCTCCATAGGAGATGAACTTGAACGCCGGCATGCTTTCTTCCGCTGCTGGACTCTCAAGGAAAGCTATCTGAAAGCAATAGGGAAGGGGCTGACCATAGCTCCGGAATCATTTACGGTATTCCCTGACTCCGCCGTTTCTGGTGGAACGATTGAAGATACCGGCTTCGTTTTCCTTACACCGGAATCCTTCCCCGGATATGAGTGCTCGCTATGCTTCAGACCTGAGAACTCTGCTCCCGAAGTGTCTGTCGAATTCACCCCTATTGCAGGAACAGTCTGAGTGTTCTTGCCAGCTGGTCGGGACAGCTGGTCTCCTTGGCTCCGCACCTGATGCCTTCCATACGTGAAATGGCATCTTCCACCTTCATTCCGGCGACCAGTCTGCATATGCCCTGAGTATTGCCTGAGCAACCTCCGGCGAATGCCGCTTCGAGTATGATTCCATCCTTGACGGCAACGGCCACCTGCTGCGAACAGACCTCCCTGCATGTGTTGGCATATATAACCCTTATTCCTTCCTGAGTGGTCTCGTCCTTGACTTTGGTTACTTCGTACATTTTTTCGTAGCCTTTTTGTTTGAAAGTGTAAATATACCAAAATTTGCCGGACCAAAGGCGTCGCGAGTGGTTGAAAAACAATTGATCCCGTATATTTCAGTTTGTGGATTTTAATTTTTAACTTTGAGTTCGGAACGTCCCGCTTCGGACTCAAAATCTTTATTATTATTTATTGCATATGACATCAAGAGAAAGAGTATTGGCCGCCGTCGCCCATAAACCCACAGACAAGGTCCCGATTGACCTGGGGTCAACGCCTAGCACAGGCATTTCCGCCATCGCATATTCAAACCTTCTCAAGTATCTTGGGATGGATGATCTTACTGTCAAGATCAACGACGTTGTCCAGCAGATCGCCCAGCCGGACTGGCCTGTCATAGAGAAATTCGGCATTGACGTGCTCGATGTCGCACGCGCCTATGATACGGAACCTTCGGACTGGACTCCCACGGTCCTTGCAAACGGTGCCAGGGCGTTCTATCCGAAGTTCTTCGAGCCGGTGGCCCAAGCGGACGGATCATACAATTGCTATGACAGTGACGGGAAGCGCATTCTGGCAAGGATGCCGGACGGCGCCACATTCTTCGATCAGACATATTTCCCATATCTGGACGGATTCCCTGCCGATTACTCGGACCTGGACGCTGAGATGAACCGCGTGATGTGGAGCAGGTACACAGTCGGCCCATGGCACCATGGTGCAGAGGAAGGCTTCTGGGACGGCCTCCGTGCCAAGTGTCTCAAACTCAGGGAGACAACCGACAAGGCGCTTGTCATCGGCGTAGGCTGCAATCTTTTCGAATGGGGCACATTCCTCCGCAGGATGGACAATTTCCTCATGGACCTCTATATCGAGCCTGCCGAAGTTGAAAAGATGCTCGACCAGCTGCTGGCGCGCCACATGAGGACCCTCGAGAATGTCTGCAAGTATGTCGGTGATATCGTGGATTTCATAAAGTTCGGTGACGATCTCGGCACGATGACAGGCCCGTTCATGGCTCCCGATATCTACAGGAAGTTCTTCAAGCCCCGTCTGAAACAGATGTGCGACTATGTCAAGACGCACAGCACCATGCATACTTATCTGCATTCATGCGGTTCGATTGCAATGTTGCTTCCGGATATCATCGAAGCCGGGATTGAAGTCATCAATCCGGTCCAGACCAACGCCCGCGGCATGGCTCCGGAAGTCCTGAAGAAAGAATTCGGCAAGGATATAACATTCTGGGGAGGCGGCATCGAAAATGTAGGTGTGCTCAATGGCAAGGACACTGCCAGAATACGCGAGCAGGTGCTCGAAAGGCTGGAGATCCTTTCAGATGGGGGAGGGTACGTATTCAACACCGTCCACAATATGCTTCCTGACGTTCCTCCTCAGAACATCATCGCAATGTTTGACGCAGTAAAGGAATTCAACTCAAGATGATCATAAACCTTATCCTCAGCATACTCGCCATCGCTGTCGGAGCCTTCATGAGCGGAACTTTTTCCGTGCCGTTCGGAAAGGTGAATGGATGGAAATGGGAGCATTATTGGGCAGTATTCGGATTCTTTGCATACGTGGTTTTTCCATGTCTGCTCAGCCTGCTGTTCTGCCCGGGTTTCCTCAAGGTTCTTGCCGCTACGCCTGCCGGCACACTCTGGGTGATCTTCGCCCTCGGCATGGCATATGGCATCTGCAACCTCACATTCGGACTGTCCCTCAAATACATGGGACTCTCATTGGGATATGCCATATCCCTCGGTCTGATGATGCTTCTGGGCACCCTGCTTCCGCCTATGTTCGACGGCAGGCTCTCTCTCATGTTCGCGGAATCGCGGGGCACGCTCCTGCTGATCGGTCTGGTGGTCTCGCTGATCGGCATCGTCCTGACGACGGTCGCCGGATACAGGAAGGAAAAAGCACAGGGTGAGACGGTCAAAGCCGGCAGCACTTTCCTGCTGGGGCTTTGTCTCTGCATCTTTGTCGGCGTGACCGGATCCACACAGGCCTTCGGCATCGAGAAAGGAAATGCCATAGCAGGCGGGATGGTCGGACTTGGTGTGAACCCTCTGTTCCAGACCCTTCCGGTTTACATAATACTGTATGGCGGTTCCTTTGTGACGACACTGATAGGATGCCTGGTCATCTCCGCCCATAATGGCACCCTGGGCTCCTTCCGCGAAGGCTTGGGTCCGGCCTTGGGCAAGAACCTCCTGTTCTGCTCCATAGCAGGCTTCCTGTGGTTCGTGAACTATCTGTTCTATGGCATGGGCCGAAACGGAATGGGAAAATACTCGTTCATCTCATGGGGCATACTGATGAGCCTCACAATTCTCTCCGCTTCGGTATGGGGTGTCCTGAGGGGTGAATGGAAACAGGCTGGCAAAGGGTCCGTACTTCTCATGTCCGCCGGCCTCGCAGTCCTTGTGGCAGCATCGTTCCTGATCGGGATCAGCGGGACATAAATCCGAATCTGTCGTTGAAGATATCTCAGGAAGCATAGGAATGCATGCCGACAAGGAAATAATTGACTCCGAAATAGGTCATCAGCACGCACAACATTCCGACTATTGAAAGTATGAAGAGCCATTCCGGCTTGTTGAGTTTCGGTACAAGACGCGCATGTGTGCATATCACATAGGCGAGGATGGTTATCAGAGCCCATGTCTCCTTCGGGTCCCAACTCCAATATGTACCCCATGATTCTCCTGCCCAAACTGCTCCCAGGAATGTGCCGATGGTCATGAGCATGAGACCTACAATGGCGAATATCTCCACCAGAACAGCAACTCTTTTTGTAGCATCGGATCCGCTTCCGCGGAAAGCCATGGTTCCGAGACCATAGAGCGAAAGCAGGAAGTTGATGCCGAAACACCCGTACCCGGCAATTATCACCGCGACATGGAACATCAGCCATGGTGACTGCAGCACGGGGACGAGCGGTGTGATGGACGGGTCCATATTGTTCATGCCGGCGACCAGAAGAAGGGCGCCGGAGAAGAACATACCGAACGCGGAAGCTGCGGTGAAACGCCGTGAAAGCACAAGGGAGATCAGGGCTATGCACCATGACAGGAACACCGTGACTTCATACGAATTACTCAATGGCGGCTGCCCGGAACAATACCAGCGAGCTGCAATGCCCCAGCTGTGAAGTATAAAGACCAGGGATGACAGGACTATGACGACGATGCAGGCGCTTTTCTGCATCTTGCTGCCCTTGCCGAGGATAAGGGAAAAGACCATGAGCAGCAACGCGCATGTCATATATCCCATCGCTCCCGTTTTGAACGGTTTGATGCGGTTGCACAGTATCTCCTGATTCATCTGACCGGGGCTTGGCAGGACATCTCCGGCATTGGCAACCTGATATTTGCGTAAGTTGTCAGCGACATCCTGCGTCGGAGCGGTGAGGATGAGTGTGATGACTGCATTGACAAAAGCCATGTCGTCCATCGGGAATGCGGAAAAATCGTCATCCAGTGTGCGCCATACCGTCCCGTCGGTGCCGGGCTCAGGGATAACCGGCAGCTTCCTGTATTCGAAGAGTGCATACAGGAGGTTTGCCTTTTCATCAAGCTTGAGAATATCCTTCTGGAGTCGGCTCCGCTGCTGTGAAGGGACGGAAAGAGCTTCTTCCACCATGTCGGCCAGCTTGTAACCGCCGGCTTCGAACAACGAGCTGAGACAAGCGAACTTGCCATCGTCCTGACCTATTATTCCTGCTACTTCCTTGTTTTTCTGATATATGAACGGCTGGTAATAAATTGTGCCCGGGTCAGAAATAATCGACAAGACAGTCTCTATCGGGCTCTGTCCATTCCATTCCTCGTCATGGTGAATCTTGCGCATGAGCTCACGGCAATAACTGTCCATTGTGACAATACGTCCGTGGCTGTCCTGCACTGCAATCCTGTCCCAGTTGACAGATTCGGCAGCACCGGCAGGAGCGGATCCGGCAAGCAAAAGGAGGGCGAGGCAACCTATGGCGGACAGCTGCTTTCTCAGATGGGAGAAGCGTGAGCCGGAGGAGAACGTCAGCATGATGAATGCAAGCAGCAGCAGAGCATAGCCGAGGTAACTGATCGACGTTCCCCATGGGTCATGTGCCAGTGAAAAGATTGATCCGTTAGTCTCAGGTGTGTATGATGACTGGTAGATCCGCCATCCTTTCAAACGAAGTGGATGGTTTACACTTACAATCTCTTTACGAGAACTTCCGTCAACGCTGACGGTTACGTAGCTCGTGAATCCGGATGGATTGCCCGTGCCGGGATAACGGCTGACCACCAGGCTGTCGAGACCGACTGTGAAGGGGAGTCCGGAGGGGCTCCCGTCGGCCTGCAGTATCATTCCCTTGGTTTCTCCGGCTTCAAGATGCATGCGTCCTTCCTTCTCGGTCGTCATGGTGACGAAAGCTCCTGTGAGCATGACCGCAAACGCAAAATGGAGCACGGTGGAGCCAAGGGGGATTTTCTTGCTTTTAAGAAGCCTGCGCCATATCAGAAGCCAGTTGGTGACGAGCAGGAACCAAAGGATGACCGTCACGGGATTGTGATATATCACAGAGGCGACGCCGGACCCGGCGAAACTCTCCACGAGTGTCGCTGCGCCGAGGACGAAAGCCATGATGCCGAGGAGAATGATGCTTGCTTTTGTTCCGGATAAGAAATTCATCTGCAGGGGATTCTCTATAGTGAGTTGACGTATTCTACAAGTTGGTCGATCTGTTCAGGGGTCGTCTCTATGTTTTGCAGACCATGTCTGTGGACGGAGAATACCTCCTCCATCGTTGCGGCACGTCCGTCAAACAGGTACGGCGCTGTCCTCCAGACCTCACGCAGGGTCGGGGTGTCCCAGCCTTCATCGAATTCGACATCCTTGCCGATGTGGTACTTTTTACCGTCAGTATAGAACTGACCGTTATGACATTCCGCACAGCCCCATTCTTTAAACAATTTGTACCCTTTGCGGGCCTTGGCCGACAGTTTTCCCTTTACCAGATATGGGCTCGGCTCAGCCTCGATACCAGTGAGATATGAACAGACCGATGACAGGACTTCATCACTCGGCTCGTGCATCTGGATATGTACGAATCCAGCTCTGACAGCGGTTTCAGCATCCTTGCGTATGCCGGAAATCATTGAAGGAGGTGTCTGCATCGAATAGAGCAGGCTTCGGGTCTGCTTGGCATTGCCTATGCCGTCGTTGAGATTGTCCCAGTCCAAGGCGTCGGCACGGGCTCCGCCGGGATGACATGAGCTGCATGACTGCCAGTTCTGGAAGCAGAGTGATGCGTCATTGAAATATTTCTCTCCACGCTCCGCAGGGGATTCCGAACGGCCGGCATTGATGGCCTTCGAAGTCATGTCGAGGCTTTGGGTATCGAGGATGTTGATTATGTCCGAGAAATAGGTATTGATATATACCTTGCCGTCAGAAGCAAGCAGTTCGCGCGGCCCGTTCCCTTCTATGCGGACCCTGTCCCTGCACCCCACAAGCAGGCGCATGTCATTCGGCAGGAAGCTCTTGTCTTTGTATTGATCGAGTTTTGCTTTAAAGGCAGTCCATTCGATCACGCTGAGCTCATGGGTGCCGCTATGGGCGATCACGACTTTGTTTCCCGACGAGGTGATGCCCCATGCCCCGCTGGCGGCCTTGTCGATTTCATCGAGGATGACAGTGCCTTTGCAGGAAAGTTTGTCTATGTCAATGATGCTCATGGCGGCCGTGTTCATCCAGCCCTGCTGGAGCTGGGTCGTCGGGATCTGGTAGCGCGCAAGATTGTGCGATACAAGAACTTCTTTTCCGTCAGGGGAGAGGGTTATGCCCTGGAGCGCATTGCTTCCTGACACAAGTTCGATATTCTTGATGACGGTGAAACTATCAGTGTCGATAACGGATACACATGCCCCATGCACCTTGCCGTCCGCAGTCCCGTCAGGCAGATAGTTCAGCACGAAGAGTTTCCTGCCGTCCGGAGAGATGGCAGATGCCACAGGCTCGCGGACTGTACGCACATCGCGGATTTTCCTGCCGTTTGCGGGATCCACTTCGCTGACGGTGCCGCTGAAGCGGTTGCAGACATACAGTTTGCCACCGATAGCAAGCGGAGCGCATGCTCCACGACCGGTGGCGATGAATTTGCGCTTGCCGAGACGGTCCGGGAACATGCACTCGACACCGCCTTCTGCACCGTCAGTGGTGATATAGAGCATACCGTCTGCTGAAGCGATGCCAGTTGGTCTGTCCGGAAGATCCCATGAGGCGTCAGGAGCATCTGCGCCCGGTCTGTACGCCGCAACGCGGGAAAGTCCGCTCTCCGACGTATAGATGAGACCGTCCATCTTTGTCATGCCGTTGATATGAAGAGGCGATGTCCCTGACCAGAACAGACTGAGTGCAGGATATGTGATGCTGCTGGCCGTGTCGGAAGATGGAGCTTCTATGATGACAGGGACGGATTGTACCCTGCGGTTGTATTCGTCAAGCTGGGCCTGCTGCATAGGACAGACCACTATCTGTGATTCGATATCGCCTCTCGGTGTCTCCTTGAGACGCTCTCCGCCTATCCTGATGATTTCCAGTACGCGATTGTATTTTTCGGGATCATCCTTGACTGCATCCAGGCACGGGCTCAGCTCAGGCCTGTCGAATGATATCTGTGCCTGCTGTGTCCTGCGCCAGTCTCCCAGCGCTCCGAAATTGAGGCCGGTGAGGGATGCGAGCTCGTTCGTCTCCTGATAGGTGAGTGGAGAACGTCCTGCAGGATGGTCCTGGAAAGCTGTCTCATAGATAGGGTAGTAGACACCGTTCAGGTCCATCCATGTGTAGAGTGTCTCCTTTTCATCCTTTGAGAGCTGTACACCATGATGTTTGCCGTCAATGATCTGGGTGAGTTTGCTGGCGTGCGCACCCCATGAATATGGTTGCATGGTCTCTGCAGGGCCTCCACCGGGAAGTTTGACAGCTTTCTTTACATACAGGTCCACATATGCGGCATTGAAGAAAGGATTCTTATCCTTTGCGAGCACTATCCTGTCACGGTCTGAAGAATTGAAGTCGTGGCAGGACACGCAACGGTTGTCGAGAATAGGCTGGACCTCCTGCATGAAGGAAAACAGGAACGGCTCTCGGTCATGCCATTTCTTGAGGGTTGCAGGCTTTGACTTGAATGCCAGCGGACGACGGTCGGTGGCTTCCGGGGCACTGAGCCTGTCTTCGTGGCATCCGATGCATCCGTTGATCTCGCCCGGCATGAGCGACGCCCCGCTCCTCATCGACTGTATCATCTTCTTGTCCTTGTCAAGAAGCTGGAAATAGACGAATTTTCCGGATGGGACGTTGAACATGACTGATCCGTCCTCTTCAACTTCGACCTCTCCGAGAATCCTCTTGTTCTCGAAGCCGTGCCAGTTCATGCCCGGCCACTGCGTACCCTCTCCGCTCCACGCATGCGGGACATGGGTGCGCTTTTCCGGAGACTCTATGACGCGGAGATATTTGACCGAACCTGGTTCCACGCCTTTCATGTGAGTGCCCCAGTATACGTTCTCGACAAAGAAGGTACCGTCCGAGCCGTCATATCTGCGGGCGGTCGGGATCACCGGAGGGACCGGACGAGGCGCAATGACCTGAGGGTCGAAGGCGTTCCGGTCGGACTCGAACAGCAGTTCCTCGCTGCCGTCGGTGCCGAGGATATATACGCCCATCTTGCAGTCCCGGATAGTGTCGCCGCGGTAGTTCCTTTTGATCCACATGGTGCGTGATGCCATGATGTGGTCCTTGTCAAGCGGCCATGGATCCTCGTAGAACGTATCCATGGTCATGGTGATGTCGTAGTTGCCGGAATTGATATACTCAATGGCATCCGAAGGCCAGATGTGGACGACAGGGTCCTTGCCGTCTATGCCCTTGTTATGGTCAAGTATCGCGATGGCTCCCCATGGCCGGGAATGGCATGCGCCCATGGTGCAGACGATGAGACCCGTGCCGGGAATCTGGCGGGGCTCCAGCGATCCTGCCGGTGCATTGGTATTGTTGCCGTAGAACACGGAGTGCTTGGTGCCGTCCGGATTGACAGTCCAGAGACTCTGGGCGTCGGCGAAATTGCGGTCCACGTATTCCCAGCGGTCATAGATGAGGCGGCCGTCTGACATGACGGAGGCATGGCCTTCCGCAAGAGTGCTGACGCCGATCTGGTTGATTCCGCTGCCGTCAGGGTTCATCGTGTAGAGATTGTACATGATGTGCTGGTTGCACATGCAGTATTTCTGCTGGCGGGTCGATGAGAAGGCGATCTTTCCGTCAGGGAGATATACCGGATCGATGTCGGCTATGTCACGTCCTTCCGTCAACTGCCTCAGGCCCTTTCCGTCGATGCCTATCTCATATATGTGATAGCCGTCATTCTTTTCCGGACGCATGGAGAAAATAACCTTTGTCGCGTCATAGGAGAGCTCCGGGTCACGTATCAGACCTTCCTCCGTCGAAAGCAGGACGGTCTTCGTGCGTTTGTCCAAATCGTATATGCAGAGCGCTGCACCGGGGGTGAAACTGCCTTCGTTGACTTCACCGCGCATGAACATCGTAGCGGTGTTGTGGTGGTCCCTCGGGTACTGCTCACGTTCGACGAAGAGGATTCTCTGTCCTGTCAGGGCCTGCAGGGCTGACAATAGAATGATGGCGGCTAATCTGAACATAAATGTGATAGGCTAAAGATTACCAAATATAGAAAATAATGTTGAAAGATATAGTTCTACAGCCTTAAAACGGACGGAATATTTGTATTCGCCTGTTCAGGAACGCCATCTTCTCCGGAGAGTTGGAGCAGTGCCCGATGAGATGCAGCCTGATTACCCCATACTTCCTCTTGTCCCTGGGCCTGCGTGAGCTGAATTAATATTAAAAAAGATTACCTTTGTGAAAATACAAAATAGAAATCATGAAAAAAATCATCATCCTGTTAGTTTCAATTATGTTCGCATGGCCGACATTTGCTCAGACAAAAATCTATTGTGAGTT
>JAZRXV010000107.1:0-4919 GCA_045600405.1 Candidatus Cryptobacteroides sp. | reverse complement strand
ATTCCTTTCAGAACTGGCAATGCCGGAGTTCAACGACTACAGGTAATCACCTCTTTTCATACTTGAAGTTGCTGAAGGTCGCCGTGCCCTCACCACCCACGAAGATACCGGGCAGCAGCTTTCATATTGTTAGTTCGAAATCCATCATCATACTGCCGCTGCATAGAAGTTTGTGAATTTATTCTCCTCTCAGTACCGGGAAATCCGGATTCGGGACATGGGCCTCCGCCATGATGGCCTTGAGTTCCCCGGCCTTTTCCGGGTTGGCTTCTATGAGGTCCGTCGTCTCTGACGGATCCTCATCCAGATTATATAGTTCATAGCGCTCTTTGTCGTTGCGTATGTCAAGGTGGACGAGCTTCCACGGGCCCTGGCGGACTGCCTGGCGGCCGCCATATTCCTGGAACTCGAAATAAAGGCATTCGTGCTCCTTCTGGCCCTTGCGTCCCTCAAGCAGCGGAAGGATGCTTATTCCGTCCATATCCTCAGGCCGCTCCTGACCGTTGATCTCGCGCAGCGTCGGCATGAGGTCCCAGAACGAGCACATGAACCCGGTCTCGCGGCCTTTGGCCACATGACCGTTCCATTGGACTATGAACGGCACCCTGATGCCGCCTTCATAGACGTCACGCTTGTACCCGCGCCATGGTCCGTTGGAGTCGAAGAAGTCGGGGTCGGCCCCGCCTTCGAGATGGGGACCGTTGTCCGAGGCGAAGATGATGATGGTGTTGTCATAGACGCCAAGTTCCTTCAGTTTGTCCACAATCTGGCCGACGTACATGTCAAGCCTTGAGACCATGGCCGCGAATGTTGCATGAGGATACTCCTGGGAGCAGTAGCCGCCCTTCCGGAATCCCGGCATCCCCTGGTCGCAGCCCTTGTACGGCGTCTCCGGATACTGCCCCCTCAGGCTCCGGATTATCCCGTCCTCCGGCACTATCAGCTCCGCATGCGGAATGGTTGTAGGATACCACATGAAGAAAGGCTTCCCCTCCTCCACCGAGTCCTCCATGAACGCAAGGGCCTTCTCCTGGATAAGGTCGGGGATATATGTCCCTTCTCCGTAAGGGACGTCGTCACAGTTGTCCGCAAGATCCACGCGGGTCCCATTGTCCCAGATATGGTCGGCATAGTAGCTGTGTGCAAGCAGCTGGCAGTTGAATCCGTAGAACTGATCGACGCCCATCTTCTCCGGGTCACCCGTGGACCCCACGAACCCGAGGCCCCATTTGCCGAAGGCTCCGGTCGTATAGCCGGCATCCTTCATATCGTGGAAAATGGTCCTGGCATCGGCAGGAAGCGGGAACTGCCCTTCAGGGTCAAGCTCCATGTTGCCGCGTATTGCAGTATGTCCGCTGTGGGTGCCGGTGACGAGGCACGAGCGCGATGGAGCGCTGACCGTCGTGCCGGAATACGCCTGCGTGAACCTCATGCCCTGCGATGCTATCGCATCGATGTTCGGAGTGGAGAAATGTGTCTGCCCGTAGCAGCTCAGATCCCCCCATCCGAGATCATCGGCCAGGATGAACACCACGTTCGGCTTCTGTGCCGGGGCCTTGCCCTGCTGGGCGCATGCGCCGGCAGAGAGTGCCGCTCCGGTCAGGAGCATGGAGTCTATGATTGCGGATTTATTCATATCTGTTGCCCGGTTTTAATTGCTGGAGCATAATATATCCAGTCAATGTCGATGAATTATTGCTTGTGAATTTAAGCAAGACAAACGAGTTTATCAAGTGAAGGGAGGACAACTGCAATTGGAAATGCGCAAAAGAAAGCAGGCCGATAATCACTATGACATGATTATCGGCCGCTTTCTTCCGGTAATGAGGTTCACTTGTAGTTCACAGGGAGCTTGCCGGTGAATTCTCCTGCCTGAAGTATGCCCTCCGATGTGAATGAGGTACCGTTGTGAGCCTGAGTGAGGGTCCTTTCGTACATATAGTACTTGTCATTATCCTTGACGATGATGACACAATCTGCAGAACGGCCCCGGACATTGTACGGATATGTGTCATACTTGAACACGTGCCAGTCGCTTACAGTGAAATAAGCCTTTACGACACGGTCAGCACCGAACTGTTCCTTTGCCGCTGCATTGAGCGCGTTGGTTGCTGCTGCATCCATATGTCCTGCTGCAGGCATATCAACAGGATCGGTATGCTCAGCAAAATAGTTGTCTCTCAAATCTCTCAACAAGATTTTGTCAATCCTTGACTTGGCAAGCAATATATCATTGTCATCCTTTAGATCCTTGCGGTCCTCGACGACTTCTTTATAAATGGAATTGAAAAGGTATATGTTCTTTGCTTCCTCAAGTGTATTTCCCTGTTCCTGAGCTTCCTGGAATTTTGCATAGCGCTCCATAAGGAAGTTCCTGATGATCTCGGCAGGAGTTACATTGATGGCTATATTGACACAAAGCCTGTTCCTTTCAAAATTGAATTTACTAAGATCGTTCAATGAATACGCACACATCTTCCCCTCTTTGCTGTCAATGACCCTGTGATCCTCGTCTTCCATTTTCTGCTGATATCCGATAAGGGAATTCCATTCATACATGAAAATGTTCGCCCACTTGCTGAATGCAACGCTGCTGTATGGATCTGCTGCATATAAAGCATTGTAGAATAGACTGACGATCTCCCTATGTGGAAGATATCCGCTCTTTCCGTTAGGAAGTGTAGGAATCTCAACAAAAAGAGGATCAACAATTCCTCTCATATATCCATTCATGAATTTTTGGAATGCCACAGTCAACCAGGCATCGCAGAAAGTCTCATTCGCGGAGCCGGGACCAAGATAATACATGTCTTTGCACTGAGCGAAAGGAAGGAAAAGAAAACCGCTCTCAGGCAGGTTCTCATATGCCCCGCAGATCTGAGATTCAGTACGGGTGAAACCCGGCCATACCTTATCTGAACTTGCCTGCGGTACAGCCTGCTTGGTGTCTGTGCCAGGGGTATAGATACGTGCCGGGTTATAACCGGCCAGTGAGAAAATCCTATTGTCATCAAACTCGTTTTCCTCCTCCTCTACAACAGCCTCAACGACCGGGGCCACAGCCTGGGTCGCGGTCTGGGTTGCGGCCTCCTTGGCCGTCTCCTTGGCGGATTTTGCGGCCTTGTCAGCCTTTTCCTCCACCGCATTCTTCAACTGGCCCGCAGCCTTGTTTGCGATGTTCTTCAGATTCAACTGCGCATCAGCACTGACGCTGACCAGCATTGAAAGCGCTATTGCAAAAGCAATCCTGATTATTGGTCTGGACATAGTATATGTAATTGGTTAAATTAATTCACATCTGTAATGAGGCGTACACTACATCCGTAGTTGCGGCTGAAGCCGCCGTCAGGGCCGACAGAGTCGCTATCGAAGTACACGAGCCACGCGTTGTAGCTGTCGATCGCAGTAGACAACCAATAGCGGCCGCTGCCGCCGACATAGTTGACACCGGAACCATAGCGGCAGCCCGCAGCGGGAAGGCATACGAGGCCGTCAGCCTCAGCGGATGCCCAGGCGGTAGCATCGTATGATGCTTCAATAGTCCCTGTGAAATCATCCGGTGCCAGAACTAGGCAATTCGTCTTGTCACATACTGTGACGCCATACTTGTATTTACCCTTTCTGTTAGTCTCATCGTTATTCTTGTTTATCAGATACTGCCACTCAGCTGTGGAGAGCGTACGCCAAGTACCATCGCCGTCAATAGCTGTACCCCAATCTTTGAAATCCCCGGAATAATCGTTGTTTGAAATTGATGTGTTGATTCCAAAGTTAGTGGCAGCGGTTGACCAGCCGAAGAAATCCACCACAGCTCCGCTTGTCTGGCTGTCGATGGTGGTGTTGCCTTCGGCATCGCCTATGTAGTCATATTGGTTAGCCGCGAAGCCCCAGCTGTACTTGCTTCCGTCATAGGTCGCCTGGAGGTTACCCTTGGAGAACCGGACCTGCCTGCCGACGCTGACAGAGAATTTTCCAAAAAGTGCACCGTCAGGAAGACACTGCACAGGGCAGACGGCGTTGATTGATTCAGCAGCAGAAAACACATTACTGCCCAAGCTGTACTCGTATTTCTTTCCCTGCTCTACCTCAAATACCTGCTCGGCAGCGGTGGCATTGGGGGCTATTGCAACATAAACCGTCTTCGTTCCCTTGGCGCTGGCACTAATTCCGGTGCAGTCGAGGGTGATGTCTGCATCCGTCGTTCCTGACACTCTCGGAGGACCATCCTTTGCGAATGACAGTTTGCACTTGTTGCCGGCACCCTTGAGGGTGGCACTTGCTATTGCAGAGCTTGCCACAAGTCCGCTGCAGTTGAGCCTTATGATGGAGGTTGCAGGGGTGAAGTCAACGATTTCATCGCTTATGGCAGGAGTTCCGGAAGAATAATCCAAAGTCCCGTATACGGCGAACTTGACATTGTCAGGGCTGTCTGTTGCCGTCTGGGAGGAGAGATCGATTGCCACGTCAGTCGCAGCGGCATCCTTCGTCGGAGCGGCGCTGAAGGCGTTTGAGTACACGAGAGAGATCTTCGTGGTGCCGGCCTGAGGGGCTGACAGTTCGCCGCTGAGGACAGCATAGTAGTCCTTTCCGTCCTTGAGGGACACGGTAAGGGATCCGAGGCACGTTGCTCCGTCAAAGGCGTAAACCACATCGCCGGCCGTCCATTTCACCCTGATGTTGCTGGCAAGTCCGGCTTTCGTATCGGCAACAGTCGAGTACTCGCCGAGGATTCCGCTGACCTCCACGCTTATCGTGCCTTGATGATCTTGTACAGCCAGGCTGTTTTCCTTGCTGCAGGACACCGTCATTGCCGCACAGAGTGCAAGCGCGGCGAAAAGAATTGTTCTGAATGTTTTCATCTTGATATCCGTTTATTTGTTTTTCTAAAGGTTACGCTCGCCCCACTCTGTGGGATAGCC
>JAZRXV010000106.1:0-5107 GCA_045600405.1 Candidatus Cryptobacteroides sp. | reverse complement strand
GCGAATATTTCTCCCCGTCAAGGGAGAACTCGCCGAACTGGATACGGTTGGCATAGCGTCCGATGGTAGCGCCGAAATTGGAATCATTGTTCTCAGGGAAGTAGTCCGACACCTTGTCGAACCCCAGCACAACGTCCTGGTAATCGCCATTGACGTCCGGAACCATCACCGAGACTATGCGGGCTCCGAAATTCGTGATGCAGACTTCCATCCCGGAAGCATTGGTAAGAGTGTAGAGCGCGGTCTTCTGACCATCATAGGCACTGTCGAAATCAGCAGGGTTGATACCGGACTTCGTGAGTTCCACTTTCTCCGTGCAGGCACAGATGGCCGCAAGCGAAGCGATAATAAAAAGCAGCTTTTTCATATTGTAAGATTTGATATAATCGTCACACATACTCAAACATGTAAATTTAGGGAAAAATACCCGAAATAACAACACATATCTTTTTCCTGATTTCCAAGGTTTTTCGAAACATTTTTCCTAAATTTGAAGGATTGATAACCCCTGCAGAACCAATACAAACACAATATCAAATCATTATGGAAAGAAGAGATTTTATCAAGAAGACCGGCGCTTCCGTAGCGCTGTTCACGATCCTTCCTCGCCAGGTGTTCGGTAAAATGGGCGGAAACAACAATTTCATCGCCCCTAGCGACCAGCTGACAAGGGGAATCATCGGAGTCGGTGGTATCGGAAGGTCCAGCAACCATTTCAACAGTGATTCCAGCTGCCGTCTCGTCGCCATGTGTGACGTTGACAAAAAGCACCTTGATTCCGCCTTCGCCGCAGCAAAGGAGAGATTCGGCGAGACCACCAAGACGTATAGCGACTGGCGCGACCTCGTGCACGATCCTAACGTTGACATCGTACACATCGCCACTCCTCCTCACTGGCACGGCCTCATGTCTCTCGAAGCCTCCAAGGCAGGAAAGGACATCTTCTGCGAGAAGCCTATGACACGAACCATCGGTGAAGGAAAGCGCGTGATGGAAGCTGTCAAGCGCAATGGGAACATTTTCCGTCTCAACACCTGGTTCCGTTTCAAAGACACATTCTACGGACTTGGCACCGAAGTGGAGCCGCTCAAGAAACTCGTCAGCAACGGACTCCTCGGCTGGCCTTTGACCGTCCGCATCTCCGGAGCCACCGGTTTTGCATGGAAGTTCTTCTGGGTAGGAAAGACCAATCTCGTTCCAGAGCCTGTTCCTGCTCACTTCGATTATGACATGTGGCTCGGACCTGCTCCGAAGAAGCCATACCATCCACACAGAACCCACGGCACATTCCGCGGATACTGGGACTACGACGGAGGCGGACTCGCAGATATGGGACAGCACTACATCGACCCTGTGCAGTACATACTCGGCAAAGATGACACCTTCCCTGTAAAGGTGGAGGTCGATGCTCTCCAGCAGCATTCGGATGCTGTCGGCACATGGCGCAGCATAACCTACACATATGAGGATGGATGCAAGATCATCCTCGAAGGCGAAGGATACGAGAGCCAGGGCAAGGTCCCTTATATCGAGGGTCCTCTCGGAAAGGTTTACAAGGGATTCGAATGCACAATCCCTAATGTAATGGAGACAATCAACAGTCTTCCTGACCCGCCTGCACGCAACACCGACTTCCTCGATTGCGTACGCCTGCGCCGCAATTTCGCACTTGACGAGAAGATAGGCTATCACAGCGCGACCATAGTCAACATGGGTGTAATCGCCCTCAGGCTCAACCGCACTCTCCACTTCGACCCTAAGACCGAGCTCTTCGTCGGAGATGATGCAGCCAACCTGCTTCTCAACCAGCCAATGTACAACGGATGGTCAATGGATTAAAAAATACAACGCCATGAGAAAATCACTTATTATAATAAGCACCCTGCTCGCGCTTCTTTTCGCGGGCAGCGCATCCTTCGCACAGGATGCAAGGCAGCGCACTCCTCAGACCATAGTCCAGGATGTCCTGGCACTTATGCCTGCCAAGAGCAACGCAGCTGTAGAATCTGACATAAAGAGCCTTGCTGAAGCCGCTCCGGAGTCAGTAACCATACTTACCTCTATGCTCAAGAGCTATGACTCCGGAGCAAACGACAAGGTGGAGTATGCGCTCAACGCCCTTGCACAGTATGCCAGCGATCCCGCCCACAAGGATGTCCTGGCAAAGGTCAAGAAAGGCTTCCAGCAGTCCATCGCCAACTGCAAGGACACTTACAACAAATCCGCCCTTGAGCTGGCATACAGAGTCCTCGCATACGATGACGCAGAACCTGTCGTACAGCCTGCCACAGCTCCTGACAAGCCGACTCCAAAGGTAAGCGCAAGCCAGTTCGCCAAGCTCGGCACCGCCCAGAAGAGGGATGCCATCTATTGGATCGGTGAAGGCCGCGATGCAAGCCAGCTTCCGCTCGTCCTCTCCGCCCTTAACGAGAACGGGGACGCAGGTCTCTTCAGCGATGCGGCCATAGCCGCTTCCAAGATCGGTGGGGACAGCGCCGCCGAGAAACTCGTCAGCCTCCTCGGAAAGGACTGGGGCGCAGACAAGACAGCCTATAAGGATGCCGTGCTCGCCGCACTCTCATCATTCAACGGCGACATCACCCCTGCTCTCATGAAAGCCCTCGGCACAGTCAACGGTAGCAACGCATCCGCACTCCTCGGCCTTGCAGGCAAAAGGCGCGTCAAAGGCGCTTTCGACAAGGTATTCGACTGGCTCGGATCCGATGACAAGGCGCTTGCAACAAGTGCTGCAGAAGCTCTCAAGGGAGTTGTCAAGGCCGGAGACATCGACAAGATCGCGAAACTTCTTGACGGTGCAAAGGATAACGACAAGAACCTCGCAGATGCATATCAGGCTGCTCTCAACCTCTATCCGGAGTCAGACCACACTATGCTCGTGAAGTCACAGATAGCCCGCTCCGTCAACCCTCAGCGCTTCTTCCCTGCCCTCGCAAACACCGGCTCCGACGAAGCTGCCGACATCATCGCAGCCAATCTTGACGGCAAGTATGCAAGTGCGGCCCTTGACGCCCTCTCAAACGTTGACAACATCAAGGCGGCAGAGCCTCTCCTCAAGAGCGCAGGAAAGGACAGCGGTCTTCTGCTCAAGTACATCGACCTCATCGACAAATACCAGAAGAGCGATCTCAAGCTGGACGATTATGACAAGGCCATGGCCATTGCCGACAAGTCAGGCGACAACAAAGTCCGCGAGGCCATCATTGGCAAGATGTCCAACCTTACAGAGCCACGTGCATTCGAGCGTGTTGCCGACTACCTTGGTGACAACGCCCTCGCTGCCACTGCAGCCAGACTCCTCGGGAATCAGGCTCCTGGCATTGCCAACCTCATAGACTATGGCAAGCTCAGTGACATCCTCGGAAAGGTGAAAGGAATATGCGCAAAAGAGGCCGCAAAGGGCGATGCTGACGCAGGTTATGAAATCGACAGCATCAACAAGCTTCTTGACGAGTCCAAGCCGTTCGAGAACGCCCTGACCGCCGAGGAGGTGGCACAGGGATTCGAACTCCTTTTCGACGGCAAGGATCTTTCAAAATGGGAAGGCGATATTGAAGGCTATGCACCTCTCAACGGCACCATCAATGTCAACAGCAAATACGGCGGCAACCTTTATACAAAGAAGGAATATACCGACTTCGTTTACCGCTTCGAGTTCAGATTCCTCTTCCCGGGTGTCAATAACGGCGTCGGCATACGTACTCCGAAAGGAGTTGATGCTGCATACGGCGCAATGTGCGAACTTCAGATCCTCGACCATGACGATCCTATCTATGCAAATCTCCGCGAATATCAGGTACACGGTTCCATCTACGGTGTCGTCCCTGCCAAGAGGATAGTCCACAAGCCTCTCGGAGAATGGAGCTATGAGGAAATCGTAGTCAAGGGTGACCACATCACCGTCACCGTGAACGGCGAGAAGATCATCGACGCAAACGTGCGCGAAGCCTGCCAGGGACACAATATCGCTCCTGACGGAAGCAATTACAACCCGTATACCGTTGATCACAACAACCATCCTGGAATGTTCAATCCTAAGGGACATATCAGCTTCTGCGGACACGGACAGGGACTTCAGTTCAAGAATGTCAGAATCCTTGACTTGAGCAAATAATCGCTCCTGCAGATAGATAATTAATAGGCATCCCCCTCGAACCACTGTCAAAACCCCGTTGGGGAAATGTGGTTCAAGGGGGATGCCTATTTTAGAAGCAGTTTTGAAATTTGTCACCGAAGTTTATTATGAGGAATTTTCGAGCAGGTTTGATGCCTGAACGAAGAAGTGCAGTTGTTATGCCTCCATACCTTTGCTGTCACGTCCCCGTCATGTCATCACCCTCAGTCATGCCATCACCCTCCGTCATGCCATCACCCTCCGTCATGCCGGGCTTGATCCGGCATCCACAAAACATCCGTCAAACGTGGATGGGCCTCTGTGCCCCACCCTGAGACACCGCCAAAGAGAGACGCATTCATAAGGGGCATCGACCGCTCCACCTGGGGACACTGACGGAGGGACAAAACAAAACCCCGAAAGTCATAAAAACCTTCGGGGTACATATCAATCTGTCCGCGCAAGGACTATATCCTCTTGAGGATGGCCTCAGTCTGAGCCTCGTAACCCGGCTTCCTGAGAAGGGCGAACATATTCTTCTTGTATGCCTCGACACCCGGCTGGTTGAAAGGATTGACACCGAGCAAATAAGCAGAAACGCCACAGGCAAACTCAAAGAAATAGAAGATAGCGCCGAGATTATACTCGTCAATCCTGTCAATTGAAACCTCCATCTGAGGCACGCCACCGTCGATATGAGCAACCTTGACACCGAGCTGGGCCATGGCATTGCAATGGTTCACATGCTGGCCGGCGAGATAGTTCAGACAGTCAAGGTTCTGCTCGTCAATACCAATCACAACGCTGCGGTTAGAATTCTCAATATTGATGACGGTCTCGAACATGACACGGCTGCCCTCCTGGATGAACTGTCCCATGGAATGAAGGTCGGCGGTATTGGTCACTGATGCAGGGAAGATTCCCTTGCCGTCCTTACCCTCGGATTCACCGTAGAGCTGCTTCCACCACTCGGCG
>JAZRXV010000105.1:0-13371 GCA_045600405.1 Candidatus Cryptobacteroides sp. | reverse complement strand
ATCGGTATTCTCGGCTACGGTTGCATGCGGTGGAAGATGAAGAAGCACGATGAGGGCAAGGATGTAATAGATCAGGACAGCGTCAACGAACTCGTCGATTATGCCCTGGCACATGGGGTGAATTATTTCGATTCTGCTCCGGTCTATCTGCGCGGGCAGAGCGAAGAGGCGACTGCCAAGGCGCTTCTCCGCCATCCTCGCGAGGATTATCTCATTGCCACCAAGTGCTCGAGTTTCGGCGCCAAGGGCAAGGATGCATACAGGCTGGGCTATGAAATGTATCAGCAGTCCCTCAAATACTACCGGACCGACCATATAGACTACTATCTTCTCCATTCCATAAGCGGGCTCCAGGCATTCAACGAGAGGTTCGGGGATTGCGGTCTTGTGGATTATTTCGTGGAGGAGCGCAGCAAGGGCCATATCAGGAACCTCGGTTTCTCTTTCCACGGCGACCGCAAGGGCTTCGATGACCTTCTGGCCCTGCATGACAGGTACCATTGGGACTTCGTCCAGATCCAGATGAACTATGTGGACTGGAGCGAAGATGCCGAGTATCTCTACAACGAGCTGGACAAGAGGGAGATACCTGTTGTCATAATGGAGCCTCTGCTTGGTGGACAGCTGTCTTCCGTCCCGGCATCGATCGCCGATGAGCTTAAGGGCCGCAGTCCTGAGGACTCCATCGCATCATGGGCATTCCGCTTCGTGGGAAGTTATCCGCGCGTACTGACTGTGCTGAGCGGTATGACCTACATGGAGCACCTCAAAGACAATCTTTTCACCTACATGGACTTCAAGCCATGCACGGAGGAGGAGATCGCATTCCTTACCGGAATAGGCGTGAAGATAAGGACCTATCCTCTGATCGGCTGTACTGCCTGTCAGTATTGCATGCCTTGTCCTTACGGTATCGATATCCCGGGCATATTCAAGTTCTATAACGACTCCGTCAACAACGAGACCTATATCTCGAGCAAGGAGCAGGAAGGCTACGCCCGGGCACGCAGGAAATACCTGCTCGAATATGACAAGGCCATCCCGACCGTCAGGCAGGCTGACCACTGCATCAACTGCGAGCAATGCATGCCGCGCTGTCCGCAGCACATCCGTATCCCTCGCGAGCTCCAGAGGATTGACAAGTATGTCGAAAGCCTGAAACAGGAGACGCTTTGATGATCCCTCTCTGCGGAATGCCGCAGCGAAAAGCCGTCGAAGCTCCTTGCAGGGAAATGCTTTTCGGGGCGGCATTCCGTGTCATTGCGGATCCTTGATGCTTTTGCGCTTCTGCACGTACCTTGAAAATTCAGTGCAGGGTACGTGCGCTTATCCACGACAAATATGCCACCAGGGTTGATAGACGGCCATTCTTAACAAATTCTCTGCACGTACCTTGCAGCATTTTTTCAAGGTACGTGCATGCCGGTCCGTCATTGGGAGCCTCTCTGCCATCATTGTGGGCTTGACCCGCAATCTGCTGGGGATACCTGCGAACAAATTCGAAGACCTTGAGAAGCGGATAAGGGCGGAATATGTGCAGAAGAAGACTCCAAATCTTGGCATATCATATTACGTTACGGCCTTTGCCTTCAGGTTCAGCGAACTGCTTCCGTAGTGGGGATGAGAACCCCGTTTTCGAATATTGCTGTTAATCAATGTCTTACAAATCGGCCTGTGTACCTGAGTACATAGGCCGATTTGTAATTGCTTGAGGGATAGATATTTGTAAAAACGCTCGTTTTGCAGCGCAAAGATTTTCCGCTGACAGTAAGGCAAGCGTCTCCGTGAAGACGCATTGACTCGTTTTGATGGTCCATCTACCGTGGACGGCTTGCAGAAATTGTCAGGTCGTCCGCGCCGAATGCCCCTAGGGAGGAGTTTAAGCCATGCAGACGTGGCAGACGAATTTCATTTGCAATAACTCGCCACCCGGCCTCAAGCCCCTCGCCACCCGGCCTCACACCCCCCACCCGACAGACAATGCCCCTTCGGGGGAAATGTCCGGTGAGAGGCTTGAGACCGGGTGATATCTTCAGGCGGCCTTCCGGATCTCGGCCTTTGAAGTGCCGGTGGTGCAAGTGTAGCTGCATGGGTCACGGAAGCCGAGAAGGAAGGACTTCACGTCCATCCTCTTCTTTCCGGCCAGCTGCAGATCCTTGATGGAGATGGCTCCGTCCAGGGTAGCTATGGCAAAGTAGGTCTTACCGTCGCTGAGAATCTCACCCGGGAGGCCCTTCATATCAGTCTTCTCCGCACCGTAAATCTTCAATTGTACAGGAGAAACTGAGGCTGTTCCCTTCCCGGCTTTAATAACGGAGGCTCCTGCTGTCGGCGGTACGCCTGCGGCAACATCTCCCTTATTATCAGTCGCCGCAGGCGTATCCGCTGCAGCACAGTTCTGCTGCACCTTGCCTGTCAGGAGCTCATCTTCGGCAGCATTTCCTTTGTCATAAGTTGCAGCATTGCTCTGCTGTACTTTCGCTGTCAGGAGCTCACCTTCGGCAACATTCCCCTTGTTATCAGTTGCCGAAGGTCATGCTCCTGCAGCATTACTCAGGGCAGCTGACACTCCTGCAGCATCATGCAGAGCGGCTGAAAGCGGCACAATCTCCGTGAAAGCGGCAGGGTAAGGACTCAGACCGCGGATAAGATTGTAGATATTGTCGGTAGTATCGCGCCAGTCGATATGGCAGAGCTCGCGAGTCAGCTTAGGAGCCTTCTTGAGAACCTCGGAACCCATCACGAAAGACCTCTGCACACGGGTCTCGATGCTATGCTGGATGATGCCGTCCACAGTCTCCTTCACAAGGTCGGCACCGATGGCCATGAGCCTGTCGTGGACATCCCCGACAGTATCGTCAGGACCTATGCGGCTCTCCTGGCGGAGCATGATACCACCTGTATCGATATCCTTGTCAATCATGAAAGTGGTGACACCGGTCATCCTCTCACCGTTGATCACGGCCCAGTTGATAGGAGCCGCCCCGCGGTACTGAGGCAGGAGGGCGGCATGCAGATTGAACGTGCCCAGGCGCGGCATACCCCAGACCTCCTCCGGAAGCATGCGGAACGCCACGACCACGAACAGATCGGCCTTCCATGCGCGAAGGGCCTCCAGGAACTCCGGATCCTTCAGTTTCAAAGGCTGCAGCACAGGGATGCCATGCTGCACCGCATATTGCTTCACGGCACTCTCATTGACCTTCAGACCGCGGCCGCTAGGCTTGTCGGCCACGGTGACGACACCGACGACCTTGTAGCCGCCGCTCACAAGTTTATCGAGCGGAGCGACAGCGAATTCCGGAGTACCCATGTAAACGATCCGTACAGGCTTTATGAGACCGGAAATCCGGCTTGTTATTTTCCTCCACCAGTTCTTCACTGCATCCATATTGAAAAGTTCATTATCGTGGGTCGCCTTCCACATCAGATAGAACCCGATGGGGGCGAGAATATATGCCGAGACAAAAGCACCGGTAGAAGCGTCCAGATTGCCGTCACGGGCGAGTTTCGTACCGGAAATGTCAATCACCCAGTAAAGGACGAAGAACAGCACGGAGACGATGGCGCTCACACCCAGTCCGCCTTTCCTGATCAATGCTCCGAGCGGTGCGCCGATGAAGAAAAGGATGAAACAGGCCAGAGCCTGCGCGAACTTCTTCAGATACTCGATATCATCCCTGCGGAGGAAGAAATTCGCCTCATAGACATCCTGGTTGAAAATGCCTATGTCCGAAGACAGCTGGTTTGCGTTGGCGGTAGCCTGCTGATAAGCACTCGCCAGCTGCTCATATTTGTCCCATTTGAGGAAATCCTCGTGCTCGAAGAGCCTGTCGGTATCGCTGTGCCTGGAAGTGTCGAGCTGCTGCTTCATCATGAAGACCGGCGAATCCTTCATCTGGATGTAATGGGTATCGTGCGAGGCCATGACCTTTGCACTCATGCTGTCCCTGTCGGCCTTCAGCTGCTTGACGTTCATTGCCTTGGTCTGGTCGCTGAACCTGTTGGAATCGGATTTCTCGAAAGCATAGTTGTCAAGACGGATGACAAGTTCCTGCCTGTCGAAGTCGATGCGCTGGAGTCTCAGGGTCGTATCCTTGAAACTTCTTTCGTTCGCCTCCTGGTAGTTGGACCCGTGGTAAAGGGTGAAAGTCAGATAATCCTTGTTCTTGGACATCTTCATCATGGCGGAATCTGCAAGGGTGAGGGTGGTGTTGCCGCGATTGCCGGTATGGTCATACACCATCACGCCGTGCATCATCTTGGTATCGGCCTGCTCCTCGATGCGGAGGATATAGCCTTCGATACCGTCATAGAAAGTACCTGACGGAATCTTGATTTCGTTCTTGGTGCGTCCAATGTCGTCCCTGAGGGTATAGATCTCGTTGAAAGCCTTCGGGACAAGGTTGTTGCCGGCGAAGAACGCCCCTATGCTGATCAGCACCGAGCAGACCAGGAGCGGGACGATCATCCTTATGAGCGATATGCCGGAAGCTTTGATGGCCAGCATCTCGTTGTTCTCCGCCATCTGCCCCACCGTCATCATGGATGCAAGCAGGGTGGCGAGAGGAAGGGCGAGGGGAAGGCTTATGAAACCTCCCCACATCATGAACTCCAGTATGATACCGAGTCCCAGGCCCTTGCCGACAAGTTCGTCAATGTAGAGCCACAGCGACTGCATCATCAGCACGAATATCACGACCAGCAGGATCGCGATGAACGGACCGACAAAGGCTTTGACTACGAACTTGTCGAGTTTCTTCATTTATCTCAGATCTTGGATACCAGGATGTCCATGGCCTCCTTCAGACCGGCAGCGTTGCGCCCGCCGGCGGTTGCGAGGCCAGGCTGTCCGCCGCCACCGCCTTGGATGCACTTGGCGGCATCACGTATATCTGCACCGGCGTTCTTTCCTGCCTTGACGAGATCGGCGGAGTACATAAGCATGAGC
Source organism: Candidatus Cryptobacteroides sp. (assembly GCA_045600405.1). Classification (GTDB taxonomy): domain Bacteria; phylum Bacteroidota; class Bacteroidia; order Bacteroidales; family UBA932; genus Cryptobacteroides. Next base: position 8,420 of record JAZRXV010000105.1, on the reverse strand, counting down.
TGAGGCTTGCCGTCCACTTCGAAGGCTGCTGCCGCCGCGGTGGATGTTGCGCTCTTCTGAATTGCGGTGAGGGCATTCCTGAGCAGGGTGGCATCGGTGCCGTCGGCATCGAACCTGATCAGTTTGATACCGTTCTTCTCAACTGCTCCGGCAATGAGGCTGTCAGCAAACTGAGAAGCTTTGAGTTTCGCGAATTCTTCAGCCTGCTTCTTGTATTCGGCGTTCTCTGCGAGCAGTTTCTGGATTGATCCGAGAACGTCCGGGGTGTTGTTGAAAAGTGCGCGCGCTGCCTTGATGGTATCTTCCTCTTCCTTGATCCTGGCCTGTGCAGAGATTCCGGAGACGGCTTCAATCCTGCGGATGCCGGCTGCGACAGCACTTTCGGAGACTATCTTGAACAGACCGATCTGGCCGGTAGCCTCGGCGTGACAGCCGCCGCAGAGCTCGACTGATTTGCCGAACTTGATGACGCGGACACGCTCACCGTATTTCTCGCCGAAGAGTGCGATAGCGCCCATGGCCTTCGCTTCGTCCATTGTGGCAAGGCGGTTCTCCTCCTTTGCGTAGTTGTCGCGAATGAGTTCGTTGACCCTGTTCTCGACTGCCTCCAGCTGCTCGTCGGTCACCTTGGCGAAGTGTGAGAAGTCGAAACGCAGATAGTCCGGTCCGACGAATGAGCCCTTCTGCTCCACATGTGTGCCGAGAATCTCGCGCAGAGCCTGGTCGAGAAGGTGGGTGGCGGTGTGGTTGTTGGTGATGCGGCGCCTGCGCTCTTCATCTATCTGAAGATTGAACTTGCAGTACGGGTTGGACGGTATCTTGTCGGTGATGTGGATGATGAGGTGGTTCTCCTCTATGGTGTTGAGGATTTCGATGCGCTCCCCTTTATCGTTGATGGCATATCCCGTGTCTCCGACCTCTCCGCCTTTTTCAGCATAGAACGGAGTGAACTTGAAGACAATCTGGTACATGGTCTTGTTCTTCTGCTTCACTGTGCGGTAGCGGAGCAGCCTGGTGTCAGGGACGGAGGTGTTGTCATATCCGACGAAGGTGACGTCTCCCGGATTCACCTCTACCCAGTCGCCGAACTCGTTGGCGGTGGCGTTGCGTGCGCGGTCCTTCTGCTTGCCGAGTTCCACCTCGAATCCGGCGTGGTCGACGGTGAAACCGTTCTCGGTCGCGATAAGTTCCGTGAGGTCTATAGGGAATCCGTAAGTATCATAGAGTTTGAAAGCATCTGCACCTGCGATGATTCTGGTCGCCTTGGATGCTTCCATGCAATCGTCCATGAGCTTGATGCCGCGGTCCAGGGTGCGGAGGAAGGCCATTTCCTCTTCGCGGATTACACTCTCGATGAGGGTCTGCTGGCTCTTCAGTTCAGGATAGGCATCGCCCATGTCGTCGATCAGCTGCGGGATGAGACGGCAGAGGAAAGGCTCGTTGAAACCGAGGAAGGTATAGCCGTAGCGGACTGCGCGGCGGAGTATCCTGCGGATCACATAGCCGGCCTTGACGTTGGAAGGCAGCTGGCCGTCGGCGATGGAGAAACTGATGGCACGGATGTGGTCTGCGATGACGCGCATTGCGACATTGGTCTTGTCGGATTCTCCGTATTTGTGTCCGGAGAGTTCTCCTATCTTGCTGAGAAGCCCTGTGAATACATCGGAATCATAGTTGGAATTCTTGCCCTGGAGCACTGCGCAGAGGCGCTCGAACCCCATGCCGGTGTCGATGTTCTTTGCAGGCAAGTTCTCGAGATGTCCGTCGGCTTTGCGCTCGAACTGCATGAACACGAGGTTCCAGATCTCGATGACATGAGGGTCGGACTGGTTGACCAGATCGCGTCCGGAGATGCCTGACGCTTTCTCTTCAGGGGTACGGATGTCGATATGGATCTCGGAGCAAGGTCCGCACGGACCGGTGTCACCCATCTCCCAGAAATTGTCATGCTTGTTGCCGAGCACGATGTGGTCTTCAGGGAGGTGCTTGAGCCAGGCCTGCTTCGCCTCGATGTCCAGAGGGCACTCGTCGGAGCCTTCAAAGATTGTCGCGTAAAGGATATTCCTGTCGATCTTGTAAACCTCTGTGAGCAGTTCCCATGCCCAGTCGATGGCTTCCGCCTTGAAATAATCCCCGAAGCTCCAGTTGCCGAGCATCTCGAACATGGTGTGATGGTAGGTGTCATGGCCGACCTCCTCCAGGTCGTTGTGCTTGCCGGAAACGCGGAGGCATTTCTGTGAATCTGCCGCGCGGTAGAACCTTGCTTTCTTGTTGCCCAGGAAAATATCCTTGAACTGGTTCATGCCTGCGTTGGTGAACATGAGGGTCGGGTCGTTCTTCACCACCATAGGGGCTGAAGGAACTATTGTGTGGCCTTTGGATTCGAAATAGTCCAGAAACTGTTGTCTGATCTCCTTGGATGTCATAATGAAGTGTTTTATAAATCCTACAAAGATAGCCATTTTCTCTATAAAGAGAAACATCTTGTGCTGCAGCCGGTGCCGCCAACTTTAGATGAATTGGTGCAATCGTCAAAAAATGAGTATATTTGCCCCCGATGCCGAAGTACGTGTACAATCCGGAGACCCTGATGTATGAAGCGAAGGATGAGTCCCGGACACATAAGATCATACGCCGTATCCTGCTTGTCGTATGCGGGATAGGGCTTGTCATATTCTACTTCTGGCTGTATGCAGGCGTGTTCAAGTTCGAACTGCCGAAGACGGCGATCCTGAAGAAGCAGCATGCGAGATGGGAGGCCAGGATGCAGATCCTTGACAGGCAGCTGGATCTGTGCGACAATACCCTTGGAGCCATAGAGGACAGGGACAATTTTGTGTACCGGTCGATCTATGGATTGAATGAGATACCTGTAACCATCAGGAACAGTGTTCCTTCCGGCTCCGAGGTCAGTGCTGCGATGCGTGTCGTGGAAGGCCTCATGAAGAGGGCGGAAGTGGAAAGCCGGTCCCTTGACGAGGTGATGGGAGTGGCGAAGCAGGCCGGAGACATGATCGCTTGCGTGCCGTCCGTCCCGCCGCTGCTGCCGGACCTCGGAAAAGTCCATATGTCAAGTCCGTTCGGATATCGTACCGATCCTGTGTTCGGAGGCGGTGAGTACCATACAGGCCAGGATATGGCGACGGACCGTGGTACTCCGGTCTATGCTCCCGGTGACGGGGTTGTGGCTTCGTGCGAATATCGGTTCAACGGATACGGCAATGAGATTGTGATAGACCATGGATTCGGATACCAGACCAGATATGCCCATCTCCAGTCGACTGAGGTGATAACAGGGATGAAGGTCGTCAGAGGGGAGCAGATAGGGACCGTAGGCACGACCGGGAAGTCTACCGGACCGCACCTGCATTACGAGGTCATGTACAAGGGGGAGCGGGTGAATCCGATGTCCTTCATGGATATGAGCATGCCTGTGGAGGAATACAAGGCGATGATTGAAAGGGCCCGGGCGGAGAGCGCCAGGGATAAGAAAAGATCAACGTCCGAACTTCTTGGCAGAATAAAGTGAAAATGAAAGGGCCTAAGATAGAATTTGACCATATCACCTTCAATTTCAAGGAGGTCGGTACCAATACCTGGCGAATTGTCAGGAGCGTGCTCATATATCTGATCGGGACCCTTACGGTAGCGGTCCTGGTCTATGTGGTCATAGCACTGTTCTTCAGCACTGACGCGGAGCGCAGGCTGTGGCGTGAGAACAAAATGTACAGAAGCACCTGGTCCACCCTGACCCCGAAGGCGAAGCTTGTGGAGGATGTCGTTGCGGGCCTTCAATACAAGGACAATGACCTGTACGAGCAGGTATTCCATTCCACTGCTCCTGACGTGGATCCGCTTGGGGCGGGGAAGGTCGTCTTCGCGAGCGATACGATACCTGACAGGCAGTTGAATACCTATACTGCCGGCAAGGCGGATATGCTGCTGGCGAAGGCTGACACCATAGAATCACTTTTTACAAAATCGATGGCGTTGCTGTCCGGCGGGAAAGCCGATCTTCCTCCGATGTCACTTCCTCTCGAGGATGTGGCATATTATCAGGTAGGGGCATCCACCGGGAAGAGATTGAATCCTATGTTCAAGGCTTATGTCAACCATGACGGTCTTGACTTCATCGTGCCGAGGGGCACTCCGGTGCTTGCCGCCGCGGACGGGACGGTGCGCTTCGCCAACTCCATGCACAGCACGGGAAAGATTATCAAGATAGAGCATAGCGGTGGGTATGAGACACAATATGCCCATCTTGAGACAATGAAGGTCAGGTCAGGTCAGAAGGTGAAAAAGGGACAGGAGATAGGTACCGTCGGTATGTCGGGCAGTTCTTTTGCCCCGCACCTGCATTACGCCATCTACAAGGACGGGATTTATGTGGATCCTGTCAGCCACCTGTTCGCTTCGGTGTCGCCGGAGGAGTATGCCAAGATGCTCTACATGGCAGTGAATACAGTACAATCAATGGATTAAACATATGGAGAAACTATTCTATTCCATCAGTGAAGTGGCCGCAATGCTCGGGGAGTCAGTGTCCCTGGTGAGATTCTGGTCCAATTCGTTCCCGCGCCATATCAAGCCGCGCCGTAATGCCAAGGGCAACAGGATGTATACGGCAGATGATATTGACGCTTTGAAACAGATACATCTTCTCGTTAAGGAAAAGGGCCTTACCCTTGAAGGTGCGGAGAAAATCATGTCGGCGGAGAAATCCGGTGTGGACCGCAGCGTCAAGGCTCTGGAGTCCCTTCGTGAGATCCGCGCCCAGTTGGTGGAAATAAAGAATTCGCTGTGATGAAAGTATCCGATATCGTTGCCGTAATCGAAGAGTTCGCCCCCGCATCCATTCAGGAGAAGTGGGACAACACCGGTCTTCAGATCGGCTCTCCGGAGCAGGAGGTCCACGGCGTCCTGCTGGGTTTCGACTGCACTCCGGTGCTGATCCGTGAAGCCGTGGAGACGGGTTGCGACATGGTCATAACCCATCATCCGCTCCTTTTCGGAGGCCTTAAAAAGGTGGACCCTTCGGATCCTGTGTCCCTGGCATTGATAGAGGCCGTCAAGGGTGGAGTAGCCGTGTATTCGGCACACACGAGTGCCGACAAGGTGATTGCCGGAGTGAGCGGAGCTATGGCCGCCAGGCTCGGTCTGAAGGATGTTGGGATCCTTGACCCGGACCCGGCAGGCGGGACCGGTCTCGGGGTGATAGGGTCGCTCCCGGAGCCGCTGTCTGCACAGGACGCTCTCAGACTTGTAAAGGATGCTTTCGGGATTCCCGTCCTGAAGACATCAAAACCTGTGTCCGGCATGGTTACCAAGGTGGCTATGTGCGGTGGATCAGGCAGCTCCCTGATCGAGACAGCCCGCATTGCCGGTGCACAGCTGTATATCTGCGGTGACATCTCCTACCACCATTTCTTTACCCGTGACGGCTTCATGGTCGCCGATGTCGGGCATTTTGAGAGCGAGGTGGAGATTGTGAACGTTTTCTATTCAATTATAAGGAAAAAAATTCCTAACTTTGCAGTTCGCGTCAGCACAGGGCTGAGCAGTAGTAATCCGATATATTATTTCTAGAAAAAATATGGCTACCACCAAGAAATCAACGAAAGTCGTGACTCCTATCGATGAGCGCGAAACCTTCACCTCCCTCAAGAAGTCTTTCGCCGAGACTGAGCAGGATACCGAAGAGAAACTCAAGACACTTTATCACCTTCAGGCTGCGGACAATGAGATAGAGAAACTCTTGCAGCTCCGCGGAGAACTCCCTGAAGAAGTGGCATCCCTTGAGAATGAAATCGAAGGATTCAGGTCAAAGTGTGCACATATCGAAGATGTGATCGATGCCTATAACCAGAGCATCGAGGAGGCTAAGAAGCAGATTGTGGAGCTCGATGCCGATATCGAGAAGTACCGCAAGCAGCTGGAGAACATCTCCAACAGCCGCGAATATGACTCCATCAACAAGGAACTTGAGAATCAGGGCCTCCTCAGGGCTATTGCGGAGAAGAATATAAATGAATCCCGCTTCGCCATCGAGGACCGTAAGGCTGACCTTGACCGTCTCCAGGACCGTATCTCCATCCGCGAAGAGGACCTTGCCGCCAAGAAAGAGGAACTTGCAGGCATAGTCGAGTCGACGGCGAAGGAGGAGGCGGACCTTGTCGCTAAGAAGGAGGCCTGCGCAGCCAGGATAGACAGCCGCACCCTCAGCGCATACGAGCGCATACGTTCAAGCGTTCACAACCATCTTGCCGTCGTCCCTGTGTTCAACGAGGACTCTTGCGGCGGATGTTTCAATACTATCACTCCTCAGCGTCTGATCGACATCGCTTCCGGCAAGAAGCTCGTCATCTGTGAGCACTGCGGACGTATCATCGTCAATCCGGACCTCTAGCAGGAAATGGCGGAACAGAAGCCGGGAAAAAGCCGCAGGAAGGAACCGCAGGCGAACCTTGAGAACATCGGGCTTGAGATTGGCAATAAGCCACCTCAGGCTCTTGATGTTGAAGAGGCCGTGCTCGGTGCCATGCTGCTCGAGGCGTCCTGTGTGGATGAAGCCATGGAGGAACTCAAGTCTTCATGCTTCTACGATCCGAAGCACAGGATGATCTTCGAGGCCATGTCCTCGCTTGTGATAGATCACACTTCGGTCGATATAATCACCGTTACCGCAAAGCTCAAGGAGCAGGGGAAATTGGATGACGTAGGCGGGGCCATGGTCCTTGCCGACCTGTCACGCAAGGTGGCGTCCGCCGCCCATCTGGAGTACTATATCAAGATACTCAAGCAGAAGACTATCCAGAGGGACCTGATCTCCGCTTCCTACGAGATTCTCAAGGATTCGTTCGATGACTCGATAAAGGTCGATGATCTCATAGACAAGGCGCAGACCAAGGTATATGATGCCATACAGAGCAATGTCCGCAAGGAGATCCAGGATATAGGCAGTATCATCAACAGTGCCCTGAACGACATACAGGACATGCAGTCCAACACCGGTCTCAACGGTGTGCCTTCGGGTTTCCCGACACTCGACCAGATTACCATGGGCTGGCAGAAGTCGGACCTCATCATCCTTGCCGCCCGCCCGTCCGTGGGAAAGACCGCGTTCTCCCTCAACCTTGCCCGCAATGCTGCGGTCGATCATCACATGCCGGTTGCCTTTTTCTCTTTGGAAATGGCTTCCGTCCAGTTGGCTAAGCGCCTTATGGTCTCGGAATCAGGACTTTCCGCCGACAAGATAAAGGGAGGAATCAAACTTGAGAACTATGAGTGGGAGCAGTTGGAGTACAAACTGAAGGCTCTGACCAAGGCTCCGCTTTATATTGACGACACCCCGAGCCTGCAGCTTATGGAGTTCCGCACGAAGGCCAAGAACCTTGTGAAGAACAAGGGGGTGCGTCTCATAATCGTCGATTATCTCCAGCTTATGCAGGGCCCGGTCGAACTCAAGGGTATGCGCGAGCAGGAAGTGGCTGCGATCTCACGAACCCTCAAGGCAACGGCCAAGGAACTTGACGTGCCTATCATCGCGCTTTCCCAGCTGTCGCGCCAGGCCGTGCAGCGTCAGGGAGGCGGTGGAAAGCCTCAGCTTTCAGATCTTCGCGAGTCCGGTTCCATCGAGCAGGATGCTGATATGGTAATCTTCATACATCGTCCTGACTTCGTAGGGCTGAGCGACAATCCGGAGGATAAGGAGAAGACCCAGATCATCATAGCAAAGCACCGTAACGGCGAGACCTGCGACATCGACATGGTATTCAAGAGCGAGCAGATCAGGTTCATGGAGATGAATGATTCCCTGGATGCGATGGCTTCATCGATGCCGTACGAGTCTGCCATGAATATGGATGTTCCGGTCAACAATGAGTTCGAGTAGGGAGATATCGCATAAGGGGAGGGTCAAGTCTGTGACTCCGGAGTGCACGGTGGTGGAGATTGTTTCCGAGTCCGCCTGTGGGGCATGTCATGCAAAGGGACTGTGCTCCGTGTCGGAATCGACAGTCAAGGAAATCACTGTCCCGACTTCAGGTTGGAATAATTTGAAACCCGGCGACGAGGTCAATGTGAATCTGAAGGCTTCCATGGGCCATAAGGCTGTATGGATCGCTTATGTCATTCCTCTGGTCGTCCTTATGGCTGTAATCCTGATTATGACGTCCTCCGGTGTAGGCGAGTTGACGTCAGGTCTTTCCGGTCTTGCTGCGGTTGCAGTTTATTATTTTGTAATCTGGCTTTTGCGTGGAAGGCTTAATGATGAATATAATTTTAACATAACACAATAATGACTAACACTATCATCTGGACCATTGTGATTCTCACCGTCCTCGGTCTGCTTCTTGCGCTGCTCCTGTTCTGGGTGGCGAAGAAGTTCAAGGTTGAGGAGGATCCGCGGATAGACGAGGTTG
>JAZRXV010000104.1:0-27577 GCA_045600405.1 Candidatus Cryptobacteroides sp. | reverse complement strand
GCGCAGATTGCTTTCAATAAGGTCCTTGACAGCATTTGCCAAAGCCATTGTCTTCTCTTCGAGGGATTCCCTCACACCACCCTGACGACCATCTATGGTCGGGCGGATACCGATTTTAGGATACTTGTTCATATGGTCAGTAATTGAAATTATTGTCTTCTGATTTGTAATCTGAAAGCATCTCCATGGTTGGCACAGAATGTCTCGGCGTCTTTTACGACAAGTGCGAGATATCCTCCGCCTCCTGCACCCGGCATTTTCCAAGCCAGCACATCCTCCTCTGCACTCCATTTGTCAATTGCGGGTTGCACACATGCATCCGGGCATGATTTCCCGTCTACATAAGGTGCAACCATGGCAGGGAACATATCCACCTGTGCATTGAATGAATCGCTATATGCTTTTGCGAAACGGGACAAATCCATATCCAGAATAGCATTCCAGCAGTCATCCGCCGCCTTGGCCAAAGCTTCAACTTTTGACTTGGTGACATTCTTTCCCTCAACTACGGAACATCCTGGCCGGCGCGGCTCAAGAGGCACCATCACAAGGTGAGATTCCAACCAAGATAGGACATTTTCATCCTGGCATGATTCAATTCTCTCAGGCCAAAAATGATTATTGTAATAATGGCGGGCAAGGCCTGGAACACAGATTCCTATACTATCCTGGGCACCGCTCACATGACCGTTTGTCCTCTCCGGATGGTTCTCGAAACAGAACACCAGACGGGCAAGGGTCTCAGGGTCCATTTTAGGTAGTTTATAAGGCCAGATACGTTTGATCTGATTGCGCGTCGAAGTACTCAACCCACAACGGTCTTTGATTTCAAAAGTAGGTTCGACACTGATTGTCAGTGCCCAGCCAGGAGCATGTTGGCTCACATATGGCTGATCTATCCATGTGCCGGCCAGATCCAGGCGGGTCGGTATCTGACATGCGGCAGTATTATCCGCCAACTCTTTCTTCAAATCAGTACTGCTCCTGGCCTTCAGGCCTTCGGCCGGGGTACGCTGAAGTTCAATATATTCAATCCCCCGCTCAGCACAGATCCGTCTCTTATCCACGCTACCGCCATCCGAATTCACAACAAAAACATCAGGCTTCACAATATCGAGCGTTGGCAGGAAATCCAGAACACCATCGCCCGCATTGATATAAGCATCCTTGACATACCGTATGGACTTCACCATGAACAGGCGCTCCTGCTCAGGATACATGGTCTTATGATGCTTATAATGAAGCACCGTCTGGTCAGAGCCGATGCCGACATACAGATCACCGAACTGGGATGCCTGTCGGAAAAACTCCACATGACCACTGTGTAAAAGGTCATAACAGCCTGACACGAATACTTTCTTCATCAAATATTCAAATAATACTTATCAAGCAAATATAAAAAAAATATGGTTGCCCGTCAATCCCGGACAACCATAATATTTCATTTTTTTTGAATATCAGTTTCTTCAAGAGGCTCATACCGCCCATCCTTACACTCAAAAATCACTGTGCCGGATTCCAAAGACTTCAAATTATGCCACCGCCCGACATCTACTGTCATCATCCGGCAAGGGCCATCAGAGTCCAATTCTATCTCGTCAATGATATTGCCTTCATCATCGTATAAGTATTGAATTCCCCGTCCCCTGAGCATTACAACTACTTCTGTCGTCATACGATGCCGGTGTATCGGAACCTTCGTCCCCGGCTCAAGCGCATTTAGCATGCGCTGGGAAGTGTCAGCCGGACTTGTGCGCAAGTCGTAGTTCATCCTCAGTCGGGGAGATGATTTGGCGGCGGATGACAAGGCATCAAGGATTTCTGCATCAATTATCATCTATGCTCAACTTTTTTATACATCCACGCAGCGAATCCGTCCAATACGGCACCTTCACCCCAAAAGACTCCTTTATCTTCGTCTTGTCCAGCACGCTGAAAGCAGGTCTGGTGACAGGACTCGGGAACTCGCCACTGTGACATGGCGATACTTCACATGAGGTCTGGCCTGAATATTCCTGAATCATCTTGGTAAAATCATACCAGGAGCAGACGCCTTCATTGCTGAAATGGTATATACCGGTACCGGGGTATCGGGGTGCAGGGGCAGGAGATGCTGAATCAAGAGATGCTGAATCAAGAGATGCTGAATCAAGTTCAGCATGACGGTCTTCTTGAGGAGCAGCATGACGAATAGCACGACGGTAATCGTCCAGAATCACGGTTATCACCTTCGCCAGATCAAGCGCATAGGTCGGAGTCCCGACCTGGTCGAAAACAACCTTGAGCGATGGCTTTGCCGCGGTGAGGTTCAGCATGGTCTTCAAGAAATTCTTGCCGAATTCGCTGTAAAGCCAAGCAGTACGGATAATCACATAATCACACCCACTGGCAATTATATTCTGTTCTCCATGAAGTTTCGTAAGCCCGTAGACTCCCGTAGGGGTACCTTTCTGGTCTTCCCGGCATGGTGTGTTGTATGGCTCTTTGCCGAAGACATAATCCGTGGAAATATGCACCAGCAACCCGCCTGCCTCCTGCATGACCGTAGCAAGATTCTTCGGGGCTTCAGCATTCAGCCTTTCCGCAAGATCGCAATTGGATTCCGCAGCATCGACATTGGTATAAGCCGCGCAGTTGACTATGACCTTCACATCATTCTCTGCAACCATCGCACGGACTGCGTCAATATCTGTGATGTCAAGGCGCAACGTGTCAGTATCGACGTCATTCCCGGCGAGTTTGTGCAACATATCCACTGATTCCTGCGAAGAGTCGCATACATCGGTGAAGATGTATCCGTCTGCGGATCCGTTGGAAATGACACGCATCTCATTCCCCAGTTGTCCGTTCGCCCCGGTAACAAGTATATTCATATCAAATCTCTCCGAAAACAAAAGGTGAATCGAAATCCTTTAGGAAAGAATGCTTCGTGTCCTTTTCGCTGAGTATTGCCTTATCCACCGGAATCCTCCAGTCTATGCCCAGGGTACCGTCTAGGATGGAAATGCCGCCGTCGGCCTCCGGATGATAGAACTCATCACATTTGTACTGGAAAACGGCAGTTTCAGAAAGGACAGCAAAGCCATGGGCAAACCCCTTGGGGATGAAGAACTGACGATGATTGTCCTCCGTCAATTCCACCGCCACATGCTGTCCATACGTCGGACTTCCCTTTCTGATATCCACTGCGACATCAAGTACCGTCCCCTTGACACAGCGCACCAGTTTCGCCTGCGTGAATGGCGGACGCTGGAAATGAAGGCCACGCATCACGCCATATGAGGACATGGACTCATTGTCCTGGACAAAATGCACCGGTCCGACCTTCTCATCGAACTCTCTCTGGGAGAAGGATTCGAAGAAATACCCACGTGAATCCACAAACACACGAGGCTCAACAATCAGAGCCCCTTCAATTGCCGTGTTTATTATATTTAAATCCATTCCCTATCTCCTGTCGTACTCCTCGAATTTCGAGTTCTTCGAGATAAACTCCGGCACTATCTTCTTCATCAGAATGACCATATCCGGGATATTGACGGCACGGGAAAGAACTTCCAGATCGTTTACCGCCGAGACAGCCTCGTCATAATCATATGACCTGACCTTCGCCACTCGGATTCTTTCGTGAGGCGTAGGTTCAGTGTTCTCCTTATTTGAAAGCACTTCCTCATAGAGTTTCTCTCCCGGGCGGAGGCCTGTGTATTCGATGTCTATGTCCTTGCCCAATTTCAATCCGGCAAGTTCGATCATTCGCTTGGCCAGGGCATCAATCTTGACGGATTCGCCCATATCGAAAACGTATATCTGATTGCCTGTAGACATCGTGGCAGCCTCCATGACCAGACGGCATGCCTCCGGAATGGTCATGAAAAAGCGCGTAATTTCAGGATGGGTGACAGTAACAGGTCCGCCCTTCTCAATCTGGGCCCTGAAACGCGGTATCACCGAGCCGTTGGACCCAAGCACATTGCCGAAACGCGTGGTGACGAATCTGGTCTTTCCTTCTTTCCGGCCCTTCTCTATAGCGAGGCCGAGAGACTGCACATAAATCTCAGCAAGACGCTTGGTACATCCCATGATGTTTGTCGGATTCACTGCCTTGTCCGTGGATATCATGACCATTTTCTCGACGTCATATTCAATGCACTTGTCGGCAACGTTCTTTGAGCCATATACATTGACGAGCACCGCCTCGCACGGATTCTCCTCCATCAGCGGGACATGCTTGTATGCTGCGGCATGGAATACGACCTGAGGACGGTGCTCACGGAACGCAAAGTCAAGCCGCGGAATCTGACGGACGTCTCCGATAACCGGCACGAATTTCAACTCCGGGAAACGTTCTTCAATTTCAAGCCGGATATTGTGCATCGGTGTCTCCGCATTGTCGAAAAGCACGAGTTTTGCAACTCCCAGTCCGGCAAGCTGACGGCACAATTCCGACCCTATGGAGCCGGCCGCACCTGTGACCATCACAACCTTGCCGCTGAAATTCTCCTTTATGGCGTCAAGGTTTATCTTGATCTCATCACGGCCGAGGAGATCCTCAATCTTGACCTCACGCACTTTGGTCTTCATGATTTTCCCATCCACCACCTCCTCAACGGAAGGGACTATCAACGGTTTGAGACCATTCTTCCCGCAGAAAGGAATCAGGTCATCTCGCTGGGAATTGGCCACCTGCTCGGTAGGGAAAAGGATTGCTCCGATGCCGACATCCTTTATGGCTTCCTTCAGAATATGCTTGTCCTCGCCGGAATAGACCTTAGTATCATGCAGGGTCACATTTGTGGTCTGATTGTCCTCGGCAATGAAGCCGACAATACGATAATGATCCGAATTGTTCAGACGGTTGTATGCGGCTATGGACTTGTCACCGGTTCCATATATGAGCACCCGTGTCCTGTCCCTCATCTCCTTTGCCTTGTCCCGGAACACGTCATAGACCACGACCATGATAAGCCTGACCCCGAGAAAAAGGAAGATAGTGATCATAAGGTCCGCAAAGAGAGCCATGACCGACCCCTCGCCCACCTTGTTGAAAATCACCACTGCAAATGTCATGATCAGGCACTTCAGGACACCGGCCCCGGCAAAACGCGTATAATCCTTGAGTGCGGAATGTCTGATGATGATCTTGAATGTCTTGAAAAGCATCATCGCAACAATGGTGGCGACAATGGCAGACCCGAACCAGAGCCATGCGAACTGCCATGTACCATAGCCCTCTATGGTCACGGCTCCGAGAATGAAAAACACCGCGGCGGATGAAACAATGGAAAGCACAAAGTCCATAATAAAGACAATGCGCGAATCAAGATATTCCGAAAGATATTTTTTTATCAGACCGTCAATTCCAGCCATAAACTACTCGTTTTGACAAACAATCGTACGAATATACGAACAAACGATTAATTATCAAACAAAAAGCGAGAGTTTACAACTCCGACGAAGCTTTCCGTGCCAAATTGGAAACATCGGCACGCAGATAATAATCAAGTCCGACAAAACGCCCCGCACTACCGTCAGAGCAGCGTCCGTTCTCGTTGAACAGGCTGACCGAAGTACCGTTGGAGCCATCGTACAGCACCGACTTGTCCCCATATTCGCTCGAATTCTCAGCAACCGCTCCATACTTCGACGCCAGTTTGCCCTTATAATCTCCATATTGCTTCTCCGATTCCTTCTTATCGGCCCCTTTCGTCGTATAACTGTTGTAAACCTTGAAAGAGAAAAGCCTGTTGCTATCGGCAAGGACACCGAACTCACCATAATCCCACACTTTCCCTGCGAATGCTATGTCACGGAAGATATGCAGTTTATATCCGTCCTGTGCAACCATCCTTTCATATCTGCCCCTGTCACCTACAGCCTTTGTCAATGATGTCATATACGTCCGGGTCCCGAATTTCAACCCATAGAACTCGTCCTGAATCTTAGGCATCGCCTCAATCGCCGCGAGCAGTTTCTTCATGGCATCGGAATCATAATAGATAACCTCTACATCGCTGAGGTTACCGTCCTCCTCCCGTTCGACATTCACCCTTACCGACGTAGATGCAGGTTCGGAAAGCACATACGTTTCTGCTACTCCATCTGACGCCTCAACCCTGGAAAGTCCGGGGAACCTCGATTTCACGCCATCAAACACTGCCTGCAGGGCCTCCGCAGACAAATTGTCGTCCTTGGCATAATTCAGCGATACGTTGAAGAGCGTCGCATCGTTGAGGCTGCGGAACAGCATCAGAGGACAGGCTCCATCCTTCCCCATCCTGACATTTATGAAAGCCATGGTATTCAGATATTCCCCTATGCCGGTATTGCTTTCCAGCAGGCTAGCATCCACGAACGAACCACGGTTACCAACAGCGGACACGATATCCATTGCAGAATACTTTCCCCCGATCTCCAGACCGAAGATGGAGACCCTCTGGGCATTCATTGAAATGCCCGCAAGCAAAGCCGCAACACCAAAAATCAAACGTTTGATCATACATTCAAAGTATCAGAATTAACCGTACGTTTCATCTCATCAATGACTTTCAGCAGGTATTGGCCGTATTGGTTCTTAACCATAGGCTTGGCAAGTTCCCGCATCTTTTCCTCATCGATCCACCCCCTGCGATATGCAATCCCCTCCAGACAGGCGATCTTCAAGCCCTGACGCTTCTCGATGACCTCCACGAACGTTGATGCTTCCGAAAGAGAATCATGGGTGCCTGTGTCAAGCCACGCGAACCCTCTGCCGAAGACGGAAACCTTCAGCTCCCCATCATCCAGGAATTTCTGGTTGACCGAAGTGATTTCAAGCTCGCCACGGGCAGACGGCTTGATATTCTTCGCCACTTCCACAACCTTGTTCGGATAAAAATAAAGGCCGACAACGGCATAGTTGGATTTCGGGCTGGCAGGCTTCTCCTCTATGCTGAGACAGTTGCCCTGCGTGTCGAATTCGGCGACTCCATATCTCTCCGGATCTGACACCCAGTATCCGAATACTGTCGCCTTTCCGTCATCTTCCGCCGATCTGACTGCGGTCTGCAGCAGTTTTGTAAAACCGCTGCCGTAGAAAATATTGTCCCCAAGGACCAGACAGACGGAATCATCACCTATGAATTCCTCACCTATGAGGAAGGCCTGGGCCAGTCCGTCCGGAGACGGCTGTTCGGCATATTCAAAATGAACTCCATAATCGCTGCCGTCACCGAGCAGACGCTTGAATCCCGGAAGATCCTGTGGGGTTGAAATAATGAGTATATCACGTATCCCGGCCAGCATGAGGGCGCTGAGGGGATAATAGATCATAGGTTTGTCATATACCGGCAGCAGCTGTTTGCTGACACCTTTTGTAATAGGATAAAGTCTTGTGCCGGATCCTCCGGCGAGTACGATTCCCTTCATAAAAAAATGTTTGGATTCGCACAAAGATAGCAACTTATCTGAAGAGTTCTATCTTTTTGTCTGATTTGTCGATACGGCAGGACAATCCGAGTTCCGCTGCCTTAAGGCTGGCGGCGAGCATTATTTCCCCTGAAATGAAATCATCGGATTCATCAGACACTATCCTGATGAAGGCAGCGGAGCCGGGACATGTTTCGGAAGTTTCGAAGGCACATGGAAAGCCGAGCAAGGTCACAGAGCGCACAACAGCATCCAGCTGCGCCTGCTTCACGACATATCCGGAGTCCTGGTCCGACGACGATGCGGCCTTCTTCAGAAGAGAATCCAGCGACGGGTTGTTGCGTATTACAACGGGCTTACCACGCTGCAGTTCAGCATATCGTTTCTCCAGATAATTATCAGCCATCTATTTGCGCTTCTTCTGGAGTTTCGCCCAACGCTGACGCGCATATTCCTGCATATCAGAGGCGACGTCGCTCTCGTCCACTATCTCCGACCCGAGCAGGGTCTCGATAACGTCCTCAAGCGTCAGGATGCCTTCGAAGCAGCCGTATTCGTTAATAATGCAGCAGATATGCTCATTCTTGGCCATCATGGCATCCCAGATGGTGCCGAGAGGAGTATCCTCATTGAAGAGCTCGATATCTCTCCTGATGCTTCCAAGTGTAAGGTCGAACTTATCATCCGCAAGCAGTTGGAGCGCATCGGAGCGCAGGATATACCCGGTTATATACTCGTCGGATGAAGCATAGACGGGAATACGGCTGTGATGTCTGAAGGATGCATTTCGGTAGAATGTCCTGAGCGACATTGATTCCGGTGCGATTGCCGCCACAACTCTCGGCGTCATGGCTTCGTATGCCGGAATATCATCCATCTTGATAAGATTCTGGATGACAGCGTTTTCATCCTCGTCAATAACCTCCTCCTCTTCCGCCACGTTCGCCATGGCAGAGACCTCCTCGCGGCTGACGGCCGCTTCCATATCCTTCGGAGAAATCAGTTTCGTGAGCCCCTCAACCATGATCACCACAGGATAAAGGACGAACACAAGTATGGAGATACACTTGGTTGTGAAACCCATGAGATGTTTCCAACGTGTCGTCCCGATTGTCTTCGGTATGATCTCGGAAAAGACAAGTATGAGTATGGTGGTCACTGCACTGACCAGCCCGAACCAATGGCTTCCGAACACCTCTGTCGCCTGTGCACCCACTCCGGCAGCGCCTATTGTATTGGCTATGGTATTGAGGCTGAGGATAGCGGCAATAGGCCTGGAATTGTTCTGCTTGAATTGTTTGAACTTGAGTGCGGGCCTGTATCCTTCCTCTTCCTTCATGGTGATGAACGAGATAGGCGTGGACATCAGCACTGACTCCAGGATGGAGCAGAGGAATGAGATCGCCATCGCGCTCAGCAGAAAGACAAGAAGCAGCGTCATAAAGATCTTCCAGGATATGCTTCAAGTGCCTTCTCAAGACAAACAAGAGCCTTGGCCAGGTCTTCTATTTTAAGTACATATGCTATCCGCACCTCCTGCCTGCCCTCTCCCGGCTCCGTATAGAAACCGCTGGCC
Source organism: Candidatus Cryptobacteroides sp. (assembly GCA_045600405.1). Lineage (GTDB taxonomy): Bacteria > Bacteroidota > Bacteroidia > Bacteroidales > UBA932 > Cryptobacteroides. Next base: position 18,597 of record JAZRXV010000104.1, on the reverse strand, counting down.
GGAGCCATCATGACCGTAGCGCCTTCATATTGGAATTCGCTGAGACACCAGATACAGAATTTCTCAGCATCATCTACAGGAAGTTTTGCTACGGTATAGAATGCACCCATAGGAATAGGCGAATATACACCTTCAATCCTGTTGAGACCGTCTATCAGGAAATTCCTGCGTTCGCAATATTCTTCATAGACACCGGTCAGGTACTCCTTCTGCACGTCAATGGAAGCCTCGGCGACAATCTGTCCGATAAGCGGCGGAGACAGACGCGCCTGGCAGAATTTCATGACCGCATCATGGATGGTCTTGTTCTTCGTGCATAGGCAGCCTATACGGATACCGCACTCGGAGTATCTCTTTGAAACCGAATCGAAAAGGACGACATTGTCATCTATACCGTCAAGGTGGAAGGCGGAGATGTAAGGCATTCCTGTATAGATGAACTCACGGTAGACCTCATCGCTGAAAAGATACAGGTTATGCTTCTTGACTATATCACGGAGCTGCATCATCTCCTTGCGGGTATAAAGATAGCCGGTAGGATTGTTAGGATTGCATATCAGGATAGCCTTAGTCTTTTCGGTTATCTGCTCCTCGAACGCATCCACGGACGGAAGGCGGAAGCCCTCCTCGATAGTGGTCTTCACGCTCTTTATCACAGCGCCGACGGATATGGCAAAGGCCATGTAATTGGCATAGAACGGGTCCGTGACAATAATCTCGTCACCGGGACTCAGACATGCCAGGAATGCGAAAAGGACCGCCTCCGAACCGCCGGTGGTAATAATGATCTCGTCCGGAGAAAGATATATGCCATACTCCGAATAATATTTGACCATCTTGGTCCGCAGGGACAGGTATCCGTCCGACGGACTGTATTCCAAGATATCCCTGTCAACGTTCCTGAGGGCCTGCAAGGCACATCCCGGAGTCTTGATATCCGGCTGTCCAATATTCAGGTGATATACGTGGACGCCGTTCCTCTTGGCGGCATCGGCATACGGGGCCAGTCTCCTGATAGGAGAACTCGGCATGTTCTGGGCGCGTTCTGATATTTGCATATTGGTATGGGCGGGACTTACCTGCCCCTGTACATCTCATCGTAGTATTTCTGATAGTCACCAGAGGTGACATTGTCCATCCACTCCTGATTTTCCAGATACCATTTCACGGTCTTCTCTATGCCCTCCTCGAACTGGAGGCTCGGCTCCCAGCCAAGTTCCGTCTGGAGCTTGGTGGAATCAATGGCATACCGGAGATCGTGCCCCGCCCTGTCGGTCACATAGGTGATCAGGTCAAGGTCGGCGCCTTCCGGACGGCCTAGCAACCTGTCAACAGTGGAAATCAGGACTTTGATGATATCTATGTTCTTCCACTCATTGAAGCCGCCGATATTGTATGCCTCGGCGATGGTTCCGTTGTGGAAGATGGTGTCGATGGCACGGGCATGGTCCACCACATACAGCCAGTCACGCACATTCTCCCCCTTCCCATATACAGGCAGAGGCTTGCGGTGACGGATATTGTTGATGAACAATGGAATAAGTTTCTCAGGGAACTGGTATGGACCGTAGTTGTTGGAGCAGTTTGTCACAATCGTAGGCATTCCATATGTGTCGTGGAATGCACGCACGAAATGGTCCGAACTTGCCTTGGCGGCACTGTACGGACTGTGAGGCTGGTATTTCAAGTCTTCGGTGAAGAACTTCTCGCCATAGGCAAGATGATGCTCACCGCTGGACGCCTTGGTGGTGAAAGGCGGCTCGATACCTTCCGGATGGGTCATCTGAAGTGCACCGTACACCTCGTCGGTACTGATATGATAGAACCTCTTCCCTTCATATTTCTCAGGAAGCGACTCCCAGTACAGTTTTGCAGCCTGTAGCATGCTGAGGGTTCCCATGACATTGGTCTGAGCGAACGTGAACGGATCCTTTATGCTGCGGTCCACATGGCTCTCAGCAGCAAGATGGATGATACCGTCCACATGCTCGTCCCTCATGAGTGAGCATATCCTGTCGAAATCGCATATGTCGGCCTTGACGAACGAATAATTCGGTTTGTCCTCAATGTCCTTGAGATTCGCAAGATTACCGGCATATGTCAGCTTGTCCACATTTATGATATGGTATTCCGGGTACTTGTTGACAAACAGCCTCACCACATGGGAACCGATGAATCCGGCTCCTCCTGTAATGATGATACTACGCTTGAAATCCATTGTAATCTTCGTATTAACTTACAAAGATACAAATAATTCCCATACATCACTCCCTCCTGCTGTACACATATCCTATCTTCAGTTGGGACAATTTGATATCGACATGGTGATTGCCGTCCAGATATTGGTAAGGAAGAGGCTGGCCTATAATGCTGCCGTCTCTGTCCTTGAAGCACAGACCTGTCATGAATGAACGGTTATTGAAGACGGAAGCGGCTTTAGTCTCATCCCACGGGATATCCTGAGGATATCTGCCAGCATCGAAATCGTAATAATGGAATGATATCTGATTCTCCCGGGATTCCACGGTCCGGCTTTGTCCCACGCCCACGGTGTATGTATAAGAATAATCCAGGAAACCGTTATACGCACTGACACCGCAGATCTTGTCCCACTCCGGCATCGACACTCCCTCTTCCCCGATATAATACCGTTTCATCATCCAGGCCGCCTTGGGGCTGGTGATATAAACTTTCATCAAAGGGCTGTTGTCGAACACGGCGAACTGTCCGAGACTCACATCATAGGTCAGGAATATGTTAGTCTTGACCATCATGCTTGAGATTCCCGATCTTACGCGGAAATTGTTGAACCCATAATATACCGGCTGCACACCGTATGGGACCGTCAGGGGGTCCTCCCCGTCACCGGCGTGCCACCGCAGGACTGACATGTCGGGATCCGGGGTGCTGACAATTGAAGTCCTGGCACAGGCACTGTTCGGGCCGTCCCCGGACGAAAAGAAGATGTCCGTGTTGCCGTACGTCATGTACTGCGACTCCACGGATATTTCCCCGGGGCCGTATGTATTGAAATAATTGCTTACCACAGTGCCCGGAAAATGCGTTTTCACATAGGGCACATACACGCTCATGTCATACACGGAGAAATCTGTGAACCTGTCGGATTTCGGGCGTATCGTGACACTTCCCAGGAATCCCGTGTTCACGTTATGGTTCCCGCCGGAATCGACATGGTCCCCAAGCCAATCAAGCATGCTGTCTCCCAGGTAATCAATATACAGTTCGTCCTGGTTGAAATTCACATATTCATCTCCGTAGTCATTGGACCAGTGTGGTTCCAGAGCAAGGAAACGCTCATAGAGGGTGGCATCGAAATCTTTCTTTTCCATAGCCTTACCGAGCCTGTCCCTGTATTTCGGGCTGGCCATTGCCACACCGGTTCCATCCACGAACAACCTCACATCACGTCTCTCGCTGTTGAACGTAGGAAGATAGACGGGGAAGGTCCTGGTCACTTCCCCGTCATTGAACGCATCCTCCGATCCGAATGTCAGGGACATGGAATCGGAGTTCCCATAGGCAAACAGATCGGTCCCACCCGAAGGCACGCCCATCGCCGAATCCGATATATACGGACCATTGTCCGACAATGTTGTTTTAAGCACCGTCCTGTCTTCCGACGTACGCACTGAAATACTGTTCCCGACGAAACCCTGGAAGGTCACATGACGTTTCATACCGAAATAGAAGTCATCGAGATCTCCTATCACATCCAGGTTCCGGCACGTTTTTATATTGACCGCATGCTCCTCCCCTCCCGGCCAGAGAGTCACGGTCACAGGAATGGTCTGTCCAGGCACAAAGGCAGACTCATCCGTCACGGATATCGTCATCCTGCCGGTATTCCGGTCCAGTCGGGCCGTCATCCCATATTTCTCCAGACCTGTCACGGAATAAGAATACGCTGACCTGGTCGCATCTGCCGGATAATACCCGGATGTATATTCATCCATCACGGAGAATTGGTTCTCCCCAGCCACACCGCCACGGTTGAAGTACAGGTACATGTTCCCCGGCCGCTGCGTCCTCACGGCCACTGTGCCACCTTCAGTGATGATACGCTTTCCCAACGGATCCTCCGCAAAAGCAAGCATCCTGCTGTCCGAGAAGTCATCCCCGGTACCCACTTTCCAGTACGGATCGAATATGGAATCCACTCGGAAACCGAGGGACACCCTGTAATTGTGATTCCTGGCAACATTGAAATCCGAGCAGTTATCAGCCCCAAGATAAAACCTGTAGGTCAGGGAGCCGCCGTATCCTCCGGCCGCAGCGTCGAGTTCCCCGCCCAGTTCCACATATGTCAGGAAAGGAGCGGCCGAAGCTTTTCCCTGCGCCGTCAGTTCTTCCAGCGTCTTACGCGAAGGATCCTGATTCGAAAGAAGGACACCCTGCATATTCTCCGGTACATATAGCACGAAAGATGTCGACCCCGAGGATGAAATCCCAGGTTCATAGTCCCCCTGCGCCAGTATATCCGCAGCCGACCCGGCCTTTGCCGGTGAAAAAGGATGGACTCTGCAAGATGCCTGGCAAAGACGCAGGGACATTTTCCTGAAAATGTCAGCATCGGTCCCTGACAGACCGGAATGATCTATCGTGACGGTGACCTTGGCGAACATCCTTTCGACAGGGATAGACAATTCCATGCCCTCTTCCACCAGCACTTCATCCGCCCTGCCGGAGAACGGTATGCCATATTCGGAAACTTCCGCGAAAGTCTCCGACCTTAACCTGCCGCCGACAACCTTTCCATCAAACCTGTATGCAGGAAGAGACGCCAGTGCCGATTCGGATGCAAGCATATCCTCTCCGCACATGGATATATATGAGACACGTTCTCCGGAGGCGGGATCGAGATACCAGAGACCTCCCACCACTACGAAATCAAGGGCGTACCCGGCCCTGACTTCTATCATATCGTCTTTCCCTTTCAGTTCATGGATACTTTCCAATTGTCCGGTATCATGGAAATACGACAGCAACGTATATCCTCCGACCTTATCTTCAATCCCGGCACCGAGACTGCTTCTCGTCCTGATCCCGTCACCGTCCACATCAAGCGATACCGCAACTTTGTAAACGCCGGTATCCAGCACAGTCATAAAATTGTCTTCAGGTTCGCATGCTTCGATACAGAACAGCATAAGCATGCATGCAAAAATTCTTTTCATATGGTCTCCTCAACTTCATTCACGTCCCAATCCACGATTTCAACGGAAAAAGTGGCATGGGCATAATCAATTGTCACATACACATCATCCAGGTCAGCCTTTTTCCAGTCATATCCCTGAGCGGATATCGCCGCGCCTATGTCCAGGACTGACACCACTTCACCCGCTCTTGCCAGATCGGCCAGCATGGAACCGTCATCCTGCCGCGGGACCCTCACGGAATAGATAGTCTCGACATCCGATGGCCGGGCCTTCGCAGAATAAGGCCCCCTTACGGGTGCACTGTCTTTCATGAATATGCCGCAGCAGTCCGCTTTCAGCACTATTTCAAAGGGATACGGCTCTCCCAACGGGACCCCCAGCAATATGAAACCGACAGTACAGTATTCCTTATGGAAATGCATATCGGCATGGCATATGTCCGAATTGCATCCCGATGTTTCGGAAGCATGCATGACGCGGCCCCACTCCTGTCCTTCCCGGACAAACAATGAATCCGAACGCCACAATGCAGGTACGGTGCCCACGGCACAGGAAGATATGGTTTCACGGCGTGGAACCTCTATCTCATAACCTGTTCCGGCATAGCTCCCGATGTCTATCTGCTCCTGAAAAAGGAATCGGTCCGAACTGACGGTCAGCAGACCATCCACATGATCTCTGTCATCCGCCATCTCATCCACATTCAGGACAAGCAGGCATGGACATTCGGACCGGTCTTCCTTGACGGTGCATGCCGCCAGGATTCCGGTGGTCAGCAACACCGGCAGCACCGGTTGAAACGGCCATTTCTTCCAGTACATCGCATCATATCTTTTCAGTCACGGCATTGTCGGTCCAAGCCTCCACGGTAATCGATGGGGTGAATGCACTGAACCGTATCCGTTTCCACGGATAGTCAGGATCCCCGCCCACATGATTCACAGTAAGGCTGACATTGTACTTATTGTTTGCCACCAATGCCGGCAGAAGCACGGGATAGACACAGGCAACTCCGTTCACCGTACATTCCACGACCAGATATGTCGAACTCCGACCTTTAGCATCGGTGCCTTCGACCATATCAAGCATGTTGGCGTAAGTATAGAAACTGTGTGTTGCAATATGGCTCTCATTATACGGTATCGTGACAGGCGATATCTGTTCGGTAAGGAGCGGCACCGCCTCCGATGCCCCTGCCTTGCCATACCACGCATTCCATTTTGACTCCACAGAATCTGAAACGACGGAACCGTCCAGTTTCTGCAGCGCCGGAGCATTCATGAGATATGCGCCTGTTATCTGCAATTTGTCCCGGTATGCAGGCACGAGCAACTGGTTTTCCACCTTCGTCAGAACCACGGCTGCGCAAAGACGGGACACCGGTAAAGTAATTGCATCCGTCCCTGCGGCCAGGACTTTCGAAGAGGATCCGACCATGACAAGGGACGTTGTCCCGTTATCCGACAGATTCACAGACGTGGCTTTCAGTGCGTCAAGTGCTGTAACCGTCCCAGTATAGTCAGCGGGGGCATTCACTATCGCCCATATTTCCCTTTCCCCGACCGTACATTGCATAGGGTCCAGGGTGTAACTGCCGGCAGAATTCAATCCATCCTTGTATATTGCGTTATCCACCTGACCGGTAGCCTTGTTGAATACGAACACCTGGATGTTCCTGATTGTGCTTTCCGCATTCTCACTCTGCCCGGCAGCCTTCGTTCCGGACTTTGTCGCGGAATCCTCTATGCTCACTGACAGCAGCGCTTTACCTGACGCTGCGTCATACTCAAACTGCCTGCTGCAAGAACATGCAATGACAGACGATATCAGCACCACGGCTGATAAAAACGACATTCTCTTTCTCATTTCATTCACTTTTTTAATCGTTATCCTTATTCAAATCATATTTCTTTATCAAAGCGGAAATCTCAGGATCCAGATTCCCTCTGTAAACATATGAAGGTTCAGCCTCGCATGCCTGCAGATAGCACTGCACCGCGCTCCTCTCATCACCGAGTCTCGAATGTATGAGAGCGAGCATGTAATTCACCCTCGGAGTACAGTCGCAATCCTTCAGGATACTGTAAGCCGACAAGTTCCTGTCCAAGGCCACGTATGCGACTGCGGCATTATAGTCCTGATACGGCCCGAGAAGAGCAACAGCTGTCTCATAATCATGGTCCTTGATACATTGTATGCCCCTCATATACGCCGTATCGAGTACTGTAGTGAACACGGTATCCTTGATCATCCCTATCCTGTGCAGATGGAAATTGAAGACGACAGTGCGCAGTTCCGGATAGAAATCCTCTTTCAGATGTTTATACGATGGCATTGCCGCCAGTCTTTTTTCCCTCTCATCAACATCTTCACATTCTTTGGAAGTTCTGAAATAAGCCTCACGCTCCTCATCCGTCATCAAGGTATCCGTAATGACCTTGTCATCAAGTCCCGGCCAGTTCTCTCCCCCGCTTCTTGAGATGAAACCTATATGGCCGGTCTCATATTCCCTGGCCCCGCTTTCCGTATCACCGTCAAAATCGATGAAGAAGCCTTTCTCCATTTTCAGGGAATCTTCAAGAGTCCGGAGATATTTCGAGAAATAGGCGGATGCCGATTCTGCACGATGTTTCGTCAGAAGTGCATTTGAACGGCTGGAGCCTTCCGGCGAAGCCCAGGCCACGATCACTATCGAATCCAGTCCGAACTCCGGATTTACCATCAGATTCCTCAGATTGTCCTTGATCACTCCGATTTCACGGATATTGTCCGAAAGGCTTTCATCTATCTCCGACCTGCCGACACGGAAATCGATATACGAGGTTGTATTTGCTTCCACATTCCTTGTGATCACTTTCGTCAGATAGCGCTCCGCATCATCCACAAATGCACTGACGGACGATATGTAGAAGGTGAGCGGCTCCGATACCGGGATGGTGTACAGGCGCCTGTCCTCCTCGAATATCTCTCCTCCGAGCTTAATGTCAACCTTCCTTAGCTTTGGTTTCATGTATACTGTCTGCACATAGTTGTACACGAAATCCCCGTCAAGGTTGCGTATCACGGTATCAAGCCTTATCCCATCCGTAACTATAGGTGTCTTCACATATCTGCGCCACATCTTGTCCGTCCGTCCTTTACGGCGCTCGTTCCAACGGAATGCCAGCATATTCGTATAGTGTCTTACGGCATCCTGTTCGGTCACGCCGAAAGCGGACGTGAAGTCATCGTCCGAGACATAGGAACTGTCATTCTTGAACGCATATACTTCAGGAAGGTTCCTCTCTAAGAATACCTCAAGTTCATGCATGTGCACAAATGCCAGAGTATCATTTATAATCCTGCTCAGAAACTTTTCATATTGCTGATAGCCCCGCAGCTGCGCTTTCCTGTAATCCGCCCCTGTTATGACGACATCATCAAGACGGATCGAGTCTTCAAGGACCCACATGTCGGGGTGCAGCCTTATCTGCCATTTGGAATCATGCATTTCCGACGGCACAGTCACAAGGAATTCAAGGTCCACTTTCCCATGGCGCTCCGCCACATTTCTGAATCTGGCAGTCACAACCGCGGCATCCAACTGCTCCGTAGCCACCATCTCGCCCGTTGACTCGTCCCTTATTGCCTTCATTATCAGCACTTCCCTGCCGTCAAGACCTGTCACCTTCAATGTATCCCTGTGCTCTTCTGCCACATTTTTCACTTCAGGCAGCGAGGACTGCTTGCCCGGAAGCGAGATTCCGGCGGAAAGGCCTCTCTCCCCCATGTCCGATATCCTGCGCTGGACAGTGCAGGAAACGACCAGGGAAAGGAATATCAGCAACAGCAGGGTCCTACATTTCATACTGCAAAGGTTCTTCCCCTTCAAGCAGGACCACACGGTTGGCCAGGATATCCGTCACCGAATGTTCTATGCCGTCGGATCCGATGAATTTCTGCATCCGGAGACGTCCCTGGACATAAACCTTCGCACCCTTGTCTATACGGTCAAGGTCCTGGACACCCTTCCCCTCCCATGCCGTGACATTATGCCACGTGGTCTCAATCACCGGAGTCCCTTCCCTGTCCTTATACGCCACGTTGGTTGCGACATTGATCCTGGCCACACGGCCCCCCTCATAATTCTGCAGTCTTACACTGCCCACATTGCCCCGCAATTCGATTCTGTTGAGCTGTTCCATAGTCTTTCTTTTTTATTTGAAATTGATTTTCATGCTCCGGCCGCGGTCCGGAAACGTCACAAAGGACAACATAAAAGCAATAGGAAATTCACGTTTTCCAATGACAGGCTGAGATTTATAAGTTATGACTGCCGTTTGATCAGATTAATATCCGCTTTTTAATAATGCATCACCGTTTTGCGGGAAATCAAACCTCTTGAAAGGCCGATATGAACATTCTGCACTATGTCAGATTAATGCAATCAATGCAAGAAGATAACTTTCTTCGTCAATAATCTGCAAAGACTTGGAAATTAAAGAAATACATCCAATATTCGGACAAAACCTCAAATATCGGATGTATGGCTTATATTTTAAAGGACGCGAAAAAAGTGGAATGCCTGCAATGCGGGAAAGAAGTCTATGGAAGGCAGGACAAGAAATTCTGCAGCGAGAGATGCAAGAACAACTTCCACAACCAGGCAATCAGCCTGACTCGGAAAATGAAGGCGGAAATCCTCGCCGCAATATCGGACAACTACGACATCCTCAACAAGTTGGAGAAAGAAAAAATCCGCTCGATAAGCATCGAACGGATAAAGGAACTGGGATTCAATGAAACAGTATCCACCGGCCACAGGAGCGGCATGTTCAGCCATCAGGAAGAATACTGCTTCGACATAGCCTATTACAAGACTTCTCAAAAGATTTTCAACATCCACCGGAGACAGTCACCTTGCCCACCTGAAGGCCCCAGCCGCCGTCCTGAGTGATCGGCACCGCCTTACCTCCTGCATCCTCAACCCATACGAAGTCCTCGACATAAGTATGGGAATGGCCTCCTATCACGATATCCAGAAACCTTGTTTCAGGAATGACAGCCTGGTCTTCCTTATACCCCATATGGGACAGGAGGATAATCATGTCGCACTTCTCTGTCTTATGGAGGTAAGCAGCCCATCTGTTTATGCTCTCAGCAGGATCCAGTTGCTGAATACGCGATGATATGGTCTTGGAGACGACAGTCGAGATATCGGTTATGGCTCCGATTATCCCTATTTTCATGCCTCCGCGCTCCAGGATGGCATATGGCTTCACGACCTGCCCCAGCTCGAACTGGGACAAATCCAGGTTTGCACATACGACAGGACATTCCAGCCTCTTCAACCGCCGGCACAAATCTTCTATTCCATTGTCAAATTCATGGTTGCCCAGCGCCACACAGTCATATTTCATCGAATTCAGTACTTCAATCTCAAGTTCTCCGCCGAAACGGTTGAAATATGATGTTCCCTGCCCGAAATCACCGGCATGCAGCAACAGGACCTTTCCGGCACCTTCCGCCGACCTTACGGAATCGACGAAAGCAGCGCGTTCGATACACCCGCCCTGGCCGTCCAGGTCACCCCCTCTCAACGCCTCGAAATGGCTGTGGGTATCGTTGACATGGAGTATCACAAGCCTTGTCTTCGGAGTGCACGAACACAGCGCCAGGACACACAGCATAATATAGGAGAACCGTCTCATCTTATCTCGACCCTCCCGTCCGTATAATATTCCACATCCTTTCCGGCAGCGGTGGTCTCCATGACATATGGGAGTATGCTGTCCATAATAAGGACATCGGTGATTATCAACTCCCTGGCATTCTTTGCAAGCGTCAGGCCATCACCTCCGTCCAGAAGGAAATCAATGGTGGCAAGTCCATAATAGCGCTCAGGGTCCAGCGGTTTCCCGCCTATCTCCAAAGATTCCACCTTCTTGTCCCTGACCACCAGTTTCACTCCACCGAGCACTTGCACGCGGGTAGCAGCCATATGGTCAAATATGGCCCGGACATCCTCACCCTTCAGGCTTACATAACTCAGATAATTCCTGAACGGGAACATGGAAACGATGTCATCCTTGAGTATGTCTCCGGCAGCGATACTGGTACGTATCCCACCGAAATTGGCAATGCCGAAATCCACTTTCCTGCCTGTCAGCCTCTCCGTATCATACATGATGCGGTCTACCGCCCAGTTCGTAAGTTCGCTCTCCGGAGCATGTTTTTTCATGTCCTTGGATGCATGTCCTATCACTGTCTTCAGATCGGCCATCCCAGGCTGGACGGATATCAGATTTTCAGCAACGGCGACAACGGTGCCGTCTGCAAATGACTTACCGTTGGGAGCGTGGAACACACCACCCTCTACGGTACCCAACGCTTCCGCAACGTTATCGGCAGTCGCAGCGGTCACCCCGGTCCTGCTTCCGTCCATGACGACACCCTCCCAGGTGAAACCATAACTGCAGGATGCGGAAAGCATCACTGCAGTCACAAATGGAATCAGTTTTGTTTCAACCATTTCCAAAGGTCCTTCCAGGTGGATTTCTTACCGAACATAAGGATACCGACCTTATAAATCTTCGCAGAGAGCCATGCGCATCCGATAAACGTCAGCACCAGCAGTCCGATTGACAGGGCTATCTCCCATCCGGGGACACCGAAAGGCAGACGCGCAATCATGACAATAGGACTCGTGAAAGGGAATATGGATCCCCAGAAGGCCAGCTGGCTGTCCGGAGCCCTGAATGCATAGAGTGCAATGATATATCCGAGCATCAAAGGAATGGTCAACGGCAGTTGCAGCTGCTGGGTGTCACCTTCGTTCTCAACAGCGGATCCTATCGCAGCAAAAAGGGATGCGTACAAAAGATATCCGAAAATGAAGAACAGCAGGAACAGACCGACAATCTGTCCAAGAGGCATATTCCTTATGGAATCCAGAACGACCTGTGCCTCGGAAGGTTCCGGCATGGCAGGCTCAATGCCTTCGACGCCTGCCCCTCCCATGCTCTCCGCAACGGCCGTCACCTCGTCAACATTCAGTCCTGACATAAGGTCCTGTCCCATGAACTGCCCTGCAAGCCCGATTATTGCACCGGACAGGATAATCCATAGGAGGAACTGGGTAAGGGCGACCAGAGCAACTCCGATTATCTTTCCGAACATCAGTTCCGTAGCCTTGACGGAACTCACGAGCACCTCTACCACGCGGCTTGTCTTTTCTTCAATGACAGCGGACATGACCATGCTGCCGAACAGTGTGATGAACATGAAGATGAAGATTCCCAGCAACATCGACACGATGGAATATACACCGGCCTCGGAGAGTTTCTCCTCTCCGTCATCCGCCACTGTGAATGCACGGAGATTGACGTCAGCCTTGACATCCTTCAATATCTGGTCAAGGCCTTCAATATCATATGAACTTATACGATAATCCTCCAGGGCCTTGTCGAGTCTGTTGTTGATATTGTCCGTCAGTTCCATGCCGAAAGGCTTGGACGAGAAGATGTCCGCAGTGAAATCTTTCGACTCGACGTTTATTTCGGACACATTGAGCACACCGTCATAGCCGAGGGCCTCAAGGTTTGTCTTGACGCTGTCCAACGGACTGTCATGCAGAAGGACATACTTGATCGTTTCGGTATCTTCCAGGTATGAGGCGGCAATGCCCGAATTGTCCACGACGGCTATGGTCTTGACCTTGTCCTTGGTGGTCATCATCATGAACATCAAGCCTATGGTGAGACCGGCCACAAGTATCGGGACCAGAATCGTGGTCAGGAGGAAACTCTTCTTCTTTACCTTGTTGAGGTATTCGCGGCGTATGACTATGCCAATAGTTCTGAGATTCATTGCGCTTCGGTTACAAGTTTGATGAAGATATCATTCATGCGGGGCATGAGTTCCTTATAGGAATTGATCTGCACACCCTTTTCAATCCAGGCCCGGAGAGTATCGGCACCGTCGGTCTCCTTAGGCAGGACCTCGGTGTGGCGGCCGTCCGCATCGGTATAGACAAGTTCGACATTATTGTTGCCGTATTTCCTGCGGATTTCGTCCACTCCGCCTGTAATCACAAGTCTGGACTTGTTGATGAGGGCGATGTTGTCACAAAGTTCCTCGACCGACTCCATGTTGTGGGTGGAAAGGATGATGGTGGCGCCTTCGTCCTTGAGCCTCAGTATCTCCTTGCGTATCAATTCGGCATTGACCGGATCGAAACCGGAGAAAGGCTCGTCAAGGATCATGAGCGAAGGTTTGTGGACAACGGTGGTGATGAACTGGAGCTTCTGGGCCATACCCTTCGAAAGTTCTTCCACTTTCTTGTCCCACCAGCCCTGTATTTCGAAACGGACAAACCATTCTTTCAAAGCCGCACGCGCCGCCTGGGAACTCATACCCTTCAATTGGGCCAGATACATTGCCTGGTCTCCGACCTTCATCTTCCGGTAGAGGCCTCGCTCTTCCGGCATATATCCTATCTTCTCGACATCGCTCTGGGTGATCGGACGTCCCTGGAAAAGGACTTCACCTCCGTTAGGTATAGTTATCCTGTTGATGATACGTATAAGGGTCGTCTTTCCGGCGCCGTTCGGTCCGAGCAGACCGAAAATCTGTCCCTCGGGAATGTCAAGGCTGACATGGTCGAGAGCCACTTTCTCTCCGAAATTCTTGCAGACTTCCCTGCACTCGATAATTGCCATAATAAAGGATTTGAAAAATCTTTCAAAGTTACTTAATTTCTCTTCACTTTACCAACCCCGTTGATACGGGTTTGAAGATTGTCAGCAGAAAAATTGCAGATATCCACATCACCGGCTCCGTTGACCGTAAAGACAGCATCTCCTGCATGTCCTGCCACATTGCAGTCCCCTGCACCGTTGATCTCAACTTTCAAGGATCCGCATTCCACCTTCCCGAGGTCAATGTCTCCCGCACCGTTCACGACAATCTTTGCAAGACCATCGCACTTCAGCCCTTCAATGTCCATATCGGCAGCACCTGATACAACGGCATTGAAAGAATCCGTCACTATTCCTGAAGGGGCATCGAAATCACCGGCACCGTTGATGGTCAGCCCGCTAAGCATCGGAGAGGAAACCGTCACCCTTATTTCCTTCATCTTCTTGAACTTGAGAGAAGCCTTGGGAAGGGAGAGGACAAGTTCCCCATTCCTGTCCTCAACCGACACATATTCCAATACGTTGTCAGGCGCGGAGATGGAAAGGAACGGTTCCCCGTCCGTATAGGTGACATCGCAAGGGATATCCGTGCGTATCGAACGGAAGACATCCACAGGATAGTCTTTCGTGATAAAATTGTCGCTTGCAACGATCTTTGTCCTGGAGACGACAGTATCTCCATTGAAGACGACATTGATATCTCCGTTTTCCACCCCCTCCCGGATAACGTCCGACAGTTTTTCTCCATTGATTCTGACGAATCCGCATGAAGATGCCGCAAATGCGACCAAAGTCAGAAGAATAATTCTTTTCATTTTATATAGTCTTTCAGATCAACGTCAAGCAGTGCTGCACGACTGCAGAATGCGGGAATCTCTTCCTCGATGAATTTACGGCGTTCACTGCCGCGTATGTTTTCCAGCGCATCGTCCGACACGAAGAATCCTATCCCCCGCTGGTTATATATGACACCTCTGTCCGTCAGTATTTCATAACTTCGCACAACGGTATTCGGATTCACCCCTATGGTAGCGCCCCATTCCCTGACGGAAGGGATGCGGCCGCCGGGCTTGAACTCCCCGGACAGGACTTTATCACAGATATTATCCGCTATCTGGATATATATGGGTTTGTTGCTATCGAATTCCATCAATGTTTCATCGTTTTAATCCGCCAGAAAAGTCCGGCACTCACAAGCACCATATAGAAAACCGAAGTGCCGTTCACCATAGTATTTATATTCCTTACGAAGGTAGTGATATCATCCACTGATGAAGACGAGTCTATCGAATACATACCGTTGCTGAAATACGGCAGGCCGAACGCGAAGGTACATACCCACCCCAGCACGGATCCGATGACAAGCAATGCGAGGAAAGTCTTTCCGACCTTTGCCTTTTTGAATACCAGAGCCCCCAGAGTGAAGCAAAGTATATTCGAAAAACATTCATATGAGAGTATCGCCGGGAAATTGATACTGACAACATCATCGGTTGATTCAAGTATCGCAGCATTGGCAGCTGACATTTCTTTCAACACAGGTTCAGCCCAAAGGTTCGGGAATATAACTGAAAGGGCCCAGTCGGAGAGCAGCATAAGGCCGAACAGACATACAGGCACAACGATGCAGGTGATTACAATCATGGAAAGCCATTTCTCGAAGGATGATGCAGGAAGCATCAACCAGCTCGACCCCGCTTTCTTATCAGTCAGCCTGCCATAAGCCTTGACCGGGAATGTCAGGAATACAATGAAAAATGAAATGAGCATGGACGATATCTGAAGCGGGATACCGGCATTGACCCATTCCCCGGAAATGGACTTGACAAGGATTTCGAATATGACGAACACAAGTATCGGGAAGAAACCGCAGATGAGCATGCTCAACCCGAAATAGTTCCTGGCATTCCTCAGATCGTAGAGGAGATAGTTACCGAACCTGTTTATATTGAATACGTTATCCATAGGATTCTATTTTATGTTGAAAAGGCCTTTAACAATATCCTTGTGCTTATGGACTGTATTGAAAAGTGCCTCGATGTTGACTTTCGATTCCTTTCCCTCAGTGTTAGGGTACACCTGTATGAAACCACCTGGAAGCTGCTCGGTATAAAGAGCCTCCGGGCGGAGGGTCGTGCCATAATCGAAATACAGGACTTTGGATATATCCTCGATGGTCGCATTCAGCAGCACATCCTGCTTGTCCAGGATAATGATAGGGTCTATGATATTCTCAAGGTCACGCACCTGATGCGTGGAGATGACTATGGTGGAATCCTCTCGGGTGTATTTCATGACAGCTGTACGGAACTGTGACTTGCTCGGGATGTCAAGTCCGTTGGTCGGCTCGTCCATATAAAGATACCTGACTCCGGTAGCCAGTGCAAACGAGATATAAGTCTTCTTCAACTGTCCCGTCGACATATGAAGCATATTCTTTGCAGGATCGGTCTCAAAATATTTCATAATCTCAATGAATGTGTCAATCTTGAACTCCGGCCAGAAACGGCCGCATGACCTCGCCCAATTCCATGCCGTATCGTTGACAGCGGCCACCTCGTCCGGAAGATAATATTGTTTCTGCAATGATGATGGGAGTCTCATGTACGGATCGGCACCATCTGTCATGATCGTTCCCGCCTGAGTCTTCTTCAAGCCGCAGAGAAGGGTCAGCAGGGTGGTCTTCCCAACTCCATTCTCCCCCAGCAGACCATAGATGCGTCCCTCCTCCAGTCTCATCGATATGTTCCGGAGCACCTGGTTTGATCCGTAGCTGAACGCCAAATCTTTAATCTCAATCATATCTTTTCGGTGTATTAGTTTAATAGTACACTGCAAATGTACAACTATTTTTTGATTATACAACCGATTCGAAAATTAATTTCAAAGAATCATGACGCCGGACCGCAAGCTGCGTCCCAAGAGCCTGTCGGCAGTGCCGACCCTATGCGGGTGAATGGCTTTTGGGACGCAGCTTGCGGTCCGGCAATCGTTACAGGAATTATTCCGCCTCGAACGCTACGATAGAGCAAGGAGGAAGGGTGACCTCAACACCCTTCTTGGTGAGCTTGTAATCGGAGAACGCCTTCGGGGCAACAACGTTCTTATTGTCAAAATCATTGCAGTCCTGAACTTTCTTCGAGGTAAGGATACGCGCTGAATCGATCTTCTTGACAGACTTGGCGTCATCGAACTCGACGAGAACGTTCTTGGCGCTCTTGAGATTCGTATTGACAAGGTCGAAATGGATCTTGCCGTCCTTGCGGGACGCGGTCGCATCCACATCCGGTACAGGGACACCCCTGAAAGTTCCCTTTGCAAGCGGCGTGTCGCATTCGGTGGCAAGATACTCAGCGTCCTGATGCACGTTGTACATCTCGAACACATGATAGGTAGGTGTAAGGACCATATCCGTCTCGTTGGTGAGGATCATGGACTGGAGCACGTTGACTATCTGGGCGATGTTGCACATCTTCAGACGTCTTGTATATTTATGGAAAACATCGAAGCTGAGAGCGGCAACCATGGCGTCACGCATCGTGTTCTGCTGATACAGATGCCCCGGATTGGTACCCGGCTCGACGTCGAACCAAGTCCCCCACTCATCGAGATAAAGTTCGATTCTCCCGGCCGGATCATGCCTGTCCATGATCTGGATATGCCTCTGCAGGACATTGTCAACATCCAGGGCTTTGGAGAGAATCTCATAATAGCCGCTGTCATTAAAACCAGCGGCAAGACCCCTGCGTCCCCAGAAAACGGTATAATAGTGCAGAGAAAGAGCCTGCATCTGTCCCCCGATCCTGTCCATCAGGACCTCGGTCCAGTTGTAATCATAGTCACTGGCACCGCTTCCTACCTTGACAAGCTGATTCCCCGGCTGGTTGCGGAGATAGGTGGCATAGCGGCGGTACACATCGGAATAATACTCCGGTGTCATGTTTCCTCCACAGCCCCAGGCCTCATTGCCTATTCCGAAATATTTCACCTTCCAAGGCTCCTTGCGGCCGTTCGCAACGCGCATGTTCGCCACGGTGCTTCCTTCCGGAGCCGTCATGTATTCCACCCACTTAGCCATCTCCTCAACGCTGCCGCTGCCGACATTTCCGGAAATGTAAGGCTCTATGCCCAGCATCTCGCAGAGGTTCAGGAACTCATGGGTACCGAAGGAATTGTCCTCCAGGGTGCCGCCCCAGTTGTTGTTGGCTATCTTGGCACGCTGTTCCTGAGGGCCGATTCCGTCCATCCAATGATAGTCGTCGGCGAAGCATCCGCCCGGCCAGCGCAGCACAGGGACCTTCAAGGCGTTCAGGGCATCGAACACATCTTTGCGATAGCCTTCGACATTAGGTACGGAGGAATCCTTCCCGACCCAGAGGCCGCCGTAGATACAGCGTCCGAGATGTTCCGAGAACTGTCCGTAAATCTCTGCAGGGATGGTCTCCCCGGTACCGCCTTCGTGAATACGGACGGTGGCATCCTGGGCGCTCATGAGAACAGATGTCAGGAGCAGTGCCGCTCCTATAGCAATAGAGTGAATCCTTTTCATATAGAATGGGTTTATAGTTCTGTGCAATTGAAAACAAATATAAGTATTTTTCTTAACTTTCCTCTATAAATCAAGTATTCCATACGTGCGAGAGGTAGGCGAAAGCTGATATGGCATCACAAGTGCGCAAGACAAGCCATCCACCTCGATGAAAGGCGGATAAGATAATAAAGAACTTTCCTCTTCGAACTCT
>JAZRXV010000103.1:0-7482 GCA_045600405.1 Candidatus Cryptobacteroides sp. | reverse complement strand
GGATTCCAAGGGACGCGCGCTCGTGCCGGAGGTATGCATCTGCTTCAACTCCCAGCTGTTCAGGGGCAACCGCAGCACCAAGGTCAGCGCAACCGGTTTCGATGCGTTCAGTTCCCCGAACTACCCGCCCCTCGCCAATGCAGGCATAAACATCAAATACAACAACCGCTTCATCCACTATGCAACCGAGCACTGGGGGGTCATGAGCATACATACCGAACTGGACACCAGGGTATCTGTGCTCAAGATGCATCCTGGCATCACCGAACAGGTGGCCAGAGACATCCTCCTCGGGACCGGAAGCAGGGCCGTCATCATAGAGACATACGGATCAGGCAATTCCATATCCAAGGACTGGTTCCTCAACATAGTCAGGGAGGCCAGCGCGATGGGCAAAATCCTCCTGAACGTGACCCAATGCCTGTGCGGAGACGTCAACATGGACCTCTACGCGACAGGCCGCGCCTTGAAGGATGCAGGGGTCGTTTCAGGGCATGACATAACCACAGAAAGCGCCCTCGGCAAGCTGTTCTACCTCATGGGTGCGCACAAAGACAACGAGAAAGTGAAAATGCTCCTCGGCAAGAACCTGAAGGGGGAAATCTCAAAATAATTCTTGCCATATGAAATATTTTTGCTAAATTGCACCGTTTTTAATACCGTAATTATATATTACAACTAATACATTATTAAATTTCGTTATGAAAAAGTTTTTCATGTTCCTCGCAGTTGCAGGCGTAATGGCCTTCTCTGCAAGCATCGCAGCATCAGCTCAGAGCAACTCTGCAGCCGCTACTGAGGCAGCGACACAAGGTGCCGACCTCCTCTCTGGCAACTCAGAAATCCCTCTCAACCAGGCTCTCAAGACCAAGTTCATCGAGGGTGGTGCAGGCTTCATGTCACTCATCATCATCTGCTTGGTTATCGGTCTCGCACTCGCTATCGAGCGTATCCTTTATCTCTCATTCTCAAAGACCAACACAAAGGCTCTCCTTGAGAAGATCGAGAAGGCTCTCGCAAACGGCGGCATCGAAGAGGCAAGGAAGGTCTGCAAGAACACACGTGGTCCTGTTGCAGGAATCTTCGACGAAGGTCTCAGCCACTACGACGAGGGTGTTGACGTAGTCGAGAAGTACATCGTAAGATACGGCAGCGTCGAGGAAAGCAAGATGGAGAACGGTCTTTCTTGGATCTCCCTCTTCATCGCCATCGCACCGTCTCTCGGATTCCTCGGAACCGTCATCGGTATGGTCAACGCATTCGATGCTATCCAGAAGGCTGGTGACATCTCCCCTAACGTTGTCGCAGGTGGTATGAAGGTCGCTTTGATCACCACAATCGGTGGTTTGATCGTTGCTATGATCCTCCAGGTGTTCTACAACTACATCCTTTCAAAGATTGACGGTCTCACCATCGATATGGAGAACGCTTCAATCGATCTCGTCAACGAGCTCAAGAAATATTCAGACAAATAATTACCGGTAAAGCATTTCAGATCATGAAACTCAACAAAATATTCAAACTCGCTATGCTCGTGCTGATCCTCATCAGCGTGGCACTGCTCGTTTGGGGTTTCGTTGTCGGCTGGCCTCAGCTTGGTCAGGAAGCCAATGCACCGGTCAACACCTTGCTTTCATGGGCTGTCATTATGGTCGGCATAGCACTTTTCTGCTGGATCGTAATAGGCCTCATCATCAGCATCAGCAACAACCCTAAGAGCCTGATCAAGATACTCCTCGTCCTTGTCGGTGCGGCAGTCCTCTGCGGAATCGCATTCCTTCTCGCAAAGGGCAACCCTGCAATCGGAAGGGAGGGCCTTGATCCAGCAAACAAACTCAAGCTTACAGATACAGTCCTTAACCTCACATATATCGTAGGTGCCCTGTCAATCGTGGCAATCATCTTCGGTGAGATCAAGATGGCTATCACTAACAAGAAATAATCACCATGGGCAGCAAGAAGAAAGTACCAGCAATGAACACAAGCTCGACTGCGGACATCGCATTCCTGCTCTTGTGCTACTTCCTGATGACGACCACCATGGGCTCCCAGACCGGTCTTTCACGCCGTCTCCCGCCTATGCCGGATCAGAACCAGAAAGTTGAGGACCAGAAGGTCAACCGCCGCAACATCCTTGTGGTGAAGATCAATTCTGCAGATAAAATTCTTGCCGGTAGTGAACCTATTGACGTACGTCTGCTCAAGGATAAGGTAAAGGAGTTCATCTTAAACCCTAATAACGATCCTAACCTTCCTGAGAAGGAAATGACCGATATCGAGGGTTACGGCCAGTACGCAGTCTCCAAGGGAGTCATTTCTCTCCAGAACGACCGCGGTACAAGTTATCAGGCATACATCGCAGTCCAGAACGAGCTCGTGAAGGCAGTCAACGAAATACGTAATGACTTCTCAAAGGTCACCTACGGCAAAGTGTTTGACGCACTCGACGAAGACCAGCAGGCCATCGTCAAGAAAGCCATCCCTCAGAACATCTCCGAGGCCGAGCCAAAGGACGTGGGCAAGAAGAAATAGAATAACAGGAGGATACAATTATGTCAATATTTGGTGGAAGCAACAGTAAGAAAGAGGTCCCGGCAATGACGTCGAGCTCCCTCTCCGATATCGTCTTCATGCTCCTGTTCTTCTTCATGGTCACCACACAGATGCGTGACACTGAGAACAAGGTGGTCGTCACGACTCCTGAGGCCTCTGAGGTTACAAAACTTGAAAGGAAGGACCTCGCTTCATACATCAACATCGGTTCCCCTACCCTGCAGTATCAGGCTCAGTACGGTACCGACTCACGTATCCAGCTGAACGACTCCTTCAAGACAACAGACGACATCCGCGACTTCATCGCCGCTGAGCGCGAAGCGATGAGCGAGGCTGACCGTTCGTTGATGACTGTCAACATCAGGGCTGACCAGAACGTAAGAATGGGTATCATTTCAGATGTTAAGCAGGAGCTCAGAAGATGCTCCGCGCTTAAGATCATGTATTCAGCAAGAAAGGCGGTTGAATAGAATCGACCGTAACGATAATATGAGCAGCCCCCTTTATGAGGGCTGCTTTTTAAAATCCGATAGACAAAAATGAAGGATATAATCCGCACTAAGGTTAAGGACCTGCTTGGAATGAGCGCAGGTCAGGAAGTCCTTGCCAAAGGTTGGGTAAGGACAAAAAGAGGAAACAAGGAGATAGCATTCATCGCACTCAACGACGGCTCGACAATAAAGAACGTCCAGATAGTCGTTGATAAGAACGAAGAGACAGAGCCGCTTCTCGCCCAAATCAGCACCGGAGCATGCATCGGCGTACAGGGCAGGCTTGTGGAATCCGTCGGCAGCGGACAGGCAGTGGAGATCCATGCTGAGAAGCTCGAGATATTCGGCACATGCGACCCGATGAGATATCCTCTCCAGAAGAAGGATACCTCCTTCGAATACCTCAGGACCGTAGCGCACATGCGTCCGCGCACCAACACCTTCGGTGCAGTGCTCAGGCTCCGCAGCCAGATGGCATACGCCATCCATGATTATTTCCATTCAAAAGGATTTGTCTATCTCAACACCCCTCTCATCACAGCGTCTGACTGCGAAGGAGCGGGACAGATGTTCCAGGTGACAACCCTGGACCTGAACAATGTCCCTAAGAACAAGAAGGGACAGCCTGATTTCACCAAGGACTTCTTCGGTAAGCAGACCAGCCTGACAGTGAGCGGACAGCTTGAAGGGGAACTCGGAGCCACCGCTCTCGGTGAGATCTACACATTCGGACCGACATTCCGTGCCGAGAATTCCAACACTCCCCGCCATCTTGCAGAATTCTGGATGATTGAGCCGGAGATGGCATTCTACGACATCAAAGATAACATGGACCTCGCCGAGGACTTCATCAAGCATCTTGTGAAATATGCCCTCGACAACTGCTATGACGACATCAAGTTCCTCAACGACCGCTATGACAACGAACTTATAGAAAGGCTCCAGAGCGTCATAGGGACCGAGTTCGTAAGGCTTGAGTACACCGAAGGCATCAGGATACTCGAGGAGGCCATTGCCGACGGCCATCAGTTCGAATACCCTGTATACTGGGGAGTCGACCTGCAGAGCGAGCATGAAAGATATCTCGTGGAGCAGCATTTCAAGAAGCCTGTCATCCTCACCGGCTACCCTAAGGACATCAAGGCATTCTACATGAAGCAGAACGAGGACGGCAAGACTGTCCGCGCCATGGACGTGCTCTTCCCTAAGATCGGTGAGATCATCGGAGGATCGGAGCGCGAGGCCTCACTTGAAAAACTCGAAGCACGTATCGAAGAGCTCCAGATGAGCCGCAAGAACCTTGAATGGTACATCGACACCAGACGTTTCGGAAGCTGCCCTCACAGCGGATTCGGACTCGGATTCGAGCGTCTGCTGCTCTTCATCACCGGCATGCAGAACATACGTGACGTCATTCCGTTCCCACGCACTCCGAAGAACGCAGAATACTAGCATGTTGGTCATCGGCATAGCGGGAGGTTCAGGCTCAGGCAAGACCACAGTAGTCAAGGCTATCACCGAAAAGATAGGCCGCAAGGTCGTCGTGATTCCCCAGGACTGCTATTACAAGGATTGCGGCGACCTGTCGGACGAGGAGAAGAGAAGCCATAACTATGACCATCCTGACGCGATAGAATGGGACCTTCTCTGCAAGCAGCTGAAGGAACTCAAGGCCGGCAGGACCATAAGGCAGCCTATCTATTCCTTCATCTCCTGCTCGCGTTCAAAGACCGAGACCACTATTGTCGAGCCTGCAGATGTGATAATAATTGAAGGCATCCTCATCTTCGACTGCAAGGAACTGCGCGACCAGATGGACATAAAGATATTCGTGGATGCAGATGACGATGACCGCCTTATGCGTGTCATGGAAAGGGACATCTCCGAGAGGGGCAAGGACGTGCGCTGGGTCATAGAAAGATACAGCCGCACTGTCAAGCCCATGTATCTCCAGTTCATAGAGCCGAGCAAGCGCTACGCAGACATAATCATCCCACAGGGCGGACACAACAAGGTCGCCATAGACATCATCACCACAACTGTGGAAAAGGCCCTTGAGAAATGAAACGTCTCCCGAAAGAGGATAGAGCAGGATTGTACGTCACCGTGATAGTTCATCTTACGGTGGTGATTGTGCTGCTTATCGCGGGACTCGACTATACACTGAAGAAAGAGAACAGCTTCGTGCTTGACTTCTCCAAATACGAAGAACTGGAAAAGATGCAGGAGGAGGTTGAGAAACTCCAGAAGGAAGCGGAGCTCCAGCAGGCCATCAACGAAAAACTGAACACCATGCTCGGGGAATCCAGCGCCTCCGTACGCAACGTAGCCGTCAACCGTGCCGCCCTCAAGGATGACCGCGGCACCGATGCAGAGCAGTTGTACAAGGATGCAGAACGGCTCGCAAAGGACCTCAAGAGCGGATTCGAAGCCCCTGATGATGACCATGCGGACATCGCACCGACAAAGAACGATACACCGAAGAAGGAGACAAGCAACCAGACATACTCCGGACCTTCGGTAGTATCCTATTATCTTGAAGGCAGGAAAGCCTCAAAACTTCCCATCCCTGCATACAGATGCATGGGAGCGGGAGAAGTCACAGTGCTTATCACTGCGGACCCGGCCGGGAATGTCATTGCGGCAAAAGTGGACGAGACATGTTCCTCTCCTGACGGATGCCTCCGTTCATTCGCCATACGCGCGGCCCGCATGTCAAAATTCTCCGCATCGGCATCCGCACCACCTAAGCAGAGCGGTAACATAGTCTATCAATTCATAGCGCAGTAGTCCAGATGAGAAAGTCCCTCCTTATCCTTCTGCTTCTTGTCCCCGTCATAACGGCATGCCCGGGGACAAAGGAATCAGGAAAGATGGACTCCTTCAGATACGAACTCCACAACGGCACGGAAACGGCCGTTTTCTACACCCACCTCACAGAAAACGGGGCATCCCTGTACTTCAGATTTCCGGACAGCAAGGAGGGCTGGCACATATCTTCGGTAGATCCTTCGGTCCTGACCGGACTTGAAGAAATCGTCAGAAAACACAGACTGATGAAATCAGAAGACGGAGACCTGGGTTCCGAAAGGAAAAGCGACGGCAGAAGGGTGATCATGATAAGCTGCTCCGACGGGAGGGAAAAAGACATCCTCGACTACCTTGACAGCACGCAGGGGAGATCGGAAATGGACCAGGAAATAATATCATACTTCGGCGGATTCCTTGGAGAAAGCAGGGCCGACGGCTTCACCTGCCCGAAGACCCTGCTGGAATACGACGAAAACGGAAAAATCATCAGAAAGACCATTTATGAATATTAGGAGCATCCTTTGCGCAGCCACACTATGCGCTGCTGTTTCATGCTCTGAGGCTCCAGTCGTGACGGAAGTCTGCGGGACTGCGTCATGGGGCGACCAGGGCAACGGCACATACATCAACCCTATACTTGCAGCCGATTTCTCGGATCCGGATGTGATACGTGTAGACCAGACATACTATATGGTTGCATCGGATTTCCATTTCATGGGCATGCAGGTGCTGAAGTCCAAGGATATGGTCAACTGGGAATACATCGCCCGTATCTACGACAGGCTGGACGCACCACGCTACGATGAGTTCGAAGGATATGGCAACGGCTCCTGGGCGCCTACGATAAGATACCATGACGGGAAGTTCTTCATGTTCGTCTGCAGTCCTACCGAAGGCCTGTGGATGAGTTGCGCCGGCAAGCCTGAAGGCCCGTGGAGCAAGCCTCTTCTCGTGCATGAGGGGACCGGACCAGGCTGGGAGGACCCTTGCCCGTTCTGGGACGAGGACGGCCAGGCGTACCTCGGCCACAGCCTCGTGGGAGCCGGTCCGATCATCCTTCACAAGATGAGCCCCGACGGGACAAAGCTCCTGGATGAAGGCGTGGAAATCTACAGGGGGCCTGTAGCAGAGGGCACCAAGATCCACAAGATAGACGGCACTTATTATTTCAGCATACCCGAAGGCGGCGTAGCCCAGGGGAATCAGGTGGTGCTGCGTTCCAAGAGCCTGTACGGGCCTTTCGAGAAGAAGGTAGTCCAGGAGAAGGGCTCCACCGACATCAACGGGCCTCACCAAGGCGCCCTTGTGGACACTCCGGAAGGAGAATGGTGGTTCTATCATTTCCAGGACACGGGAGCGCTCGGTCGCGTCGTGCATCTCCAGCCTGTCCACTGGGCTGACGGATGGCCTGTAGTAGGCGTTGACATCGACCGCAACGGCATAGGCGAGCCTGTATATTGCTGGAAGATGCCTGTGGACGGCACCGTCCCGTCCAAGCCGGCCACATGCGACAGCTTCGACTCCGCCGAACTCTCGCTGCAGTGGCAGTTCAACCACAACCCGGTCGATGGCGGATGGTCGTTGAGCGAGAAGCCAGGCATGCTCACAATCCACGCGCTCAAGGCCG
>JAZRXV010000102.1:0-6724 GCA_045600405.1 Candidatus Cryptobacteroides sp. | reverse complement strand
AGGGTCTTCGTGTATCGAATAGTATCAAATCATCGGCGGGAACCGTCGATTACACTGGTGGAGGCAGTGTAAGACCTACTTCGGTAGGCAGCCGCCGGCGAAGCCAGAAGCCCAAAAGTCTTTAGCTTTTGGGTAGTTCACATCCTCCAATGGTGCAGAAGAATCGCAGACTTTACGTCTGGAGACAGCGAGAAGATTGAAAGGTACTGATCATTGGATTACTGTTCATCGTCCTTCGAGTCGATCAGGATAACGCCTTCGCAGGCTTTGTCTGTGTATTTTGAGGCATCGTCTCCTTTAATTATTGAGATGGTCGAGATACCGGATGGTTTGAGGGAATTGAATTCATCCTTTGAAATCTCTTTCCCGTCAAGGATGTAAACAATGTTTTCGCCGCCCCGCATTTTGATGGGATTCAAGGATACAGGGTTCGATTTCGGAGCGGAATATCTGGAAACGAAGCTGATCGGCTGGACATGGAGAGAGGCAACGGCTTTGCCGTTTTTCTTAGCAGGCGTCCAGGATGGAGATGATGAGATCACGTCCACGACAGCTTTGTCGATGATATCATCGACTCCTTCATTGACAGTGACATCACATACCCTGCCTTTCTTGTCAACCACGAATTGTACAACTACTTTTCCCTGATGCCGGGACTTTGCAGGATATGGAAACATCTGAGCGAGCCAGCGGCTGAAATTCCCATCCTCTGCTCCGAAGACCGCCGGTTCAGTAACCTCGTCCTTCGTGGCCACTTTCCCAGGCATAGCGACCGCGTTATACTTTCCGACAACAGTTTCAGACGGGCTGTCGGCATATCTGACACATACGACCTCCTCTTCCATGAAGAACCGGCTTCCGTCATTCTTCTCATTCCTGACGTTGTCGCCCTGTACTCCAACAACGGTCAGAGCCGCAGTATCTTTACTCTGAGCATAGACTATATGTACATTGGAGGCAAGCGCAAGGCAAACGATTGGGAGCACATAGAGGGCCTTCAATCCACATATGACAGCGGAACCTGATTTGGACATCATGGAAATACGGTTTTTTAAATGACTGTGATTGAAACTGTTGGCAATGGAATAGCCGCTAGCACAAACTGCTTTTCTTATTAATAGATATTGATATTCCTTTATATCTGCGCCGCTGCGAAGGACAGCGTCATCAGCCTCGAACTCATGGACTGCACGCAGGTCCGCCCTGAGCATCCATACCACCGGATTGAACCACTGAAGTGCCGATATCAGGTCCACGAACATCACATCATACGAATGACGCAATGCAATATGGGCCTTTTCGTGACGCACAAGACAGATATTCCCGCTTTCAAAGTCCCCACGACTCATGACGATATGTGACATCCAGCTGAAAGGAGATGTCTGCATGCGGGTCACGTTCACGGGTGTTCCGTCTGAAGCGGTCTCAAGCTCACTGTTCCTGATAATCCTGGCAACTCCGGCAATCGAGGCGACAACCTTGGCGATAATCACGGCAACACCGGTCAGGTATGCAACGATGATCACAATCTGCCACCATGGGGTACTGGAGACAGTGTCAGCCTCAACAACGGGGAAATCCCAAAGATTCCCGATATCGGAAGGGCCCGGTCCCATAACGGCAGGCGCAAGTTCACGTATGGTAATGACGCACAATGGAAGGATTAATGACATGGCAATGGTGCCCAGCAGCACCGCACGGTTCAGCCGGTGAAGGGTCTCCTTGCTGAGCAGAAGTCGGTAGAAGATATAGAAAACTGCCAACAGGACGGCCACCTTGGCTTCATAGATAAGGAAGGTTATCATCTTGTATTCTCTATCTGGTCAATAAGGCTCCTGAGTTCCTCGACAGAAATCTTCTCCTCCTGCACAAGAGACGATACGGCACTGAGATATGACCTGCCGAAATACTTGTCTATCACACCGGAGAGCGTGAATTTCTTATAATCATCCTTGCTGACACGGGCGAAATACTTATACGTAGCACCATAATCATGATGGCCAAGATATCCTTCGTCGTCGAGAGTACGCACCTGTGTGGAAAGTGTGTTGATGTGAGGTTTCGGATCCTGATAGAGTTCGCGGAGTTCGCGGACGAACATCTCCCCTCTCTTCCAGAAGAAATCCATGATGATCTCCTCTTTTCCGGTTAGTTTCTTCATTTGCATTCGATAATGATTCCGATGCAAATATAACTATTTTTTTTAGTTTAGCAACTATTTTGCATAGTTTTAACATTGCTCCGCTTCAAGTATCTAATCGTCCGTAGCATGTGCGCGGACAGACGGTGAACTGCACCCGGCATTTTGATGGGAATCAGTTCAGGAGCGGAATATTAGGACATGAAAATGAAACCCCGGCGGATATTGGCAGGACTATTCTTCCGATCTGAGTAGATTGTCTGGGCATATGATTCCAATGGAATAATGCACATGTTGACCGTACAGGACGGCAAAAGGTTGCAGGAAAATCAATTTTTCACTGCACCGACCATACCGAGGATGAGGACTACAGTGCCCAGGACTGCCATCCATGTGATTTCCTCCCCCAGAACCATATTGGCGATGATCATGGTGAAGAAGCACTGACCGTAGATAAGATTAGTGGTACGGATAGTGCCGAGTTTGCCAAGAGACCAGTTCCACAAAAGGAAGCAGCCCAGGGATGCGACCAGGCTGAGATAAAGGAGATTTCCCCACACGACCGGACGGGAAAGGATAGCCGTATCGAATTTCAGCGGCTCCGCAACAAGGAAATAGACCGCAATGGTGACAAGTCCGTAGAAGAACACCTTCCTGGTGATGAAGCGTACATCATATCTGTCCGACAGTCTGCGGATGACTATGGAATATACCGCCCAGGTCGAAGCCGCTCCGATTGCCAGGGCATCTCCCAGGGGATTGAGTTTCAGGACGAATTTTCCGTTCAGCACCACCAGAGCCATTCCCATAAAAGCGATGGTCGATCCGACAAACTGCCTTCCCTTCATCCTTTCCGACCTGTTGAAAACCGCCACCAGCAATGCCGTGACCAACGGGGCGCTGCCGACCAGGATAGCCACGTTCGATGCCGTGGAGTACTTGAGGGCGGAATTTTCGACGAGGAAATACAGAGAACCACCGAATATGCCCAGTATAAAGGTCAGGAATTCATCCTTGAACGATGCAGCGAACAATCGCTTGTGCGAGAATGCCCACAGAAAGATGTAGGCAAGGAAGAAACGGTAGAAGAAAATATCGGCAGGAGCCAGGCCGGCATTGAGCAGCAGCTTGCTGGATATGAAAGTCTCCCCCCAGACGGCCACTACGAATATGGCAGCAATCCATGGCAGTATGCCTTTCGCATCATTCATAATGCAAATTTACCATTTTTATCCTATCTTTATTTCGTATTGAGGTTTCATTCATATGAAAAAATTGTCCTTTTTCCTTATTATATCGCTTTCTCTTGCGTTTTGTTCATGCAGAAGAGGGCCTTATGACAGAAACGGGTTCCTCCTCCCCGACATTTCCTGGCGACCTACACCGTTGTGGTTCTGGAACAATTGCGAGGTTACGCCTGAAGGAGTGGAAGCGGGTCTTCGGGATATGATTGAAAAGGATGGTTATGGCGGATGCTCCATTCTTGCATTCGGTGGCGGATTCAAACCTGCATACCTTTCCGAAGAATATTTCAATGTGTATGCAAAAGCTGTAGAAGTCGCCTCATCTTATGGCGCGAAGATGTCGCTATACGATGAATACGGATTTCCCAGCGGGGGCATGGGGGCATGCAACGGTGACGGAGATAACCGCTTCGAAAACAAATATCCGGAGCATTGCCTGAAAAGGCTCGACAAGCATGAATATGGCACCGTTTCGGGAAGACACATTGAAATAGATTTGAGCAGCGATGGTGCAAGGATGGCCACTGCCGCGCTTGATAAGGGAAACGGTAAAGTCATAGCACTCGGGGCCTTTGTCCATGACTGCATCCTTGAATGGGATGTCCCGGCAGAAGGAGATTGGACAATAATCAATTTCTTTCTTAAGCCGGATGTCGAGCCTTTCGTGGACTATCTCTCCCCGGATGCGGTGAAACTGTTTGTGAACGAAGTGCATGAGAAATACTACGGACTTTTCGGCAGCGCATTCGGCAGCGTCATTACATCCACATTCTTCGACGAGCCCACCATGTACCGTTGCGACGGCCGCCCTTGGACAGAGGGATTCAACGAATGTTTCGAATCGGAATACGGTTGCTCCCCGGAGCCGTTCTACCCCGCACTCTGGTATGATATAGGGGAATCAACCGCCGCTGCCCGCAATATGATGTTCGGCATGCGTGCCAGGATGTACTCCGAAGGTTTCATGAAGGTGATTTCAGAATGGGCGGACACCCACGGGATACTCTCCACAGGACATCAGGACCAGGAAGAGGTCGTCAATCCGGTGAGCGTGTCAGGAGACCTGATGCTTTGCTGCAAGCATATGTCGATGCCGGGAATTGACAAGATAGGCGGGAACCGTCCTGCAGAGAATTTCTACAAGGTGATATCCTCCGCAGCCAACAACTGGGACAAGCCCTATATCATGTCAGAAACCTATGGAGCCATGGGCAACATCCCTGTCTCCGAACTGTATTCCATTGCTATTGAACAATACACCAAGGGGATCACCAACCTGATTCCCCATGCGGTATGGTATGATGACAGCAATGTAACCTTCCTGCCGGAACTCTCGGGACGCAATCCTCTCTACCGGGACAGTCTTCCTGACTTCAACCGGTTCCTGTCCAGGCTAAACTATGTTCTCGCCCGTCCCGGGCGGCACGTTGCCGATGTCGCAGTGCTCTACCCTATCCACACGATGCAGGCCGGGCATTATCTGGACGGACCGGAATCGTACTACAACGGTGGGGTAAGGATTCCGGGATGCGACTATGACCTTGTCTCAACCATACTGACGGATGAAATCGGAACGGACTTCACATATATCCATCCGGAGGTTTTGGATGACAGGTGTACCGTGTCAGAAAGACATCTGGTCATGGAAAATGAGCTCAACCGGGAATCTTTTACCACTGTCATCCTGCCGGGAGTCAGCGTGATCTCCACCTCGAACATGGAAAAGATTCATGAAGCCTGGAAATCCGGAGTCAAAGTCATATTCACAACGCAGACACCTTTCCGATGTGCCGATATCAAAGGTGATGACAAGATGATAGCGGCCATGGTGGATGAGATGTTGTCATCAACGGACAATCCGGCCGTGTTCATCAATGATCCTTCCGGACAGGCTCTGCGCAAGGCTCTTGACGGATCGGCATACGGAATTTCATTCAAAGGGCAAAGCCTGAACAATATCCACAAGGTCATCGAAGACCATGACGTCTATTTCTTCGGCAATATCAGTGACGAGGAAATAGAAACCGAAGTCATCATTGACGGTGCAGGCAGGAAATATCTTCTGATGGACCCGCACACCGGGCAAACCGCAGCTGTCAGGATGGAGGGAACAAAAGACGGAAGGCGCAGCCTTCATATGAAACTTGCCCCTTCCCGTTCTTTATTTCTTGTAAGCAGATAAGTTATCAATAATAGCCGTAGACTATACAGTATCCAGCCTCGTATCGTCCACCGATGAGCGTCTCGCCACCTGCATACGGTCTTACGTTGCTCCTTGGAACGGAGGCGGCGATACGGTATCGTCCGTTCGCAAGGGTCACGGTCCCCCTGCTTCGTGGAGCGATCTGGATGCGTTTGCTTTCCGGGCCGCTGTACATGACCGTCAGCGTGTAATCAGTGACATTCTCCACGGTGATCGTGCTTGTAGGAGAATCAATATCCTCTTCGACATGTTCCATGCCCGGAAGGGTACCGTGATCTTCGTTGAACACATCATTGACCTCGAAATCGATGATACGCTTCGCAGCCTCCGGCCTGTGGGCACCGCCCGGGTACATTGCGACATATTTCCTGTAAGATTCCTTCGTATCTATCGTAACGGCCATTTCCCAGGCTGTGTCTTCGCGCTCCCACTTCTTCTCGGTCATTCTCCTTGCCAGTTCATCCGTCATTGCATCGGTATATTCCGAGTGTTCAATGGGAGTGGTGGCGGCAGCAGGATTGACGGGCTTCAGGTCATTTCCGATTTCGGCGATGGTCGCCTTTTCGCTCATGACAGCACCGCCGGAATACCGGTCACCCTTCCTTTTCAAGGAGACCGTGGATTGGGCGTCCGCAAAGAAGGAAATGCAAAGCATTCCCGCAAGCAGAAGATATGTCATGAGTCTTTTCATCATCGCAGATATTCTAATCAAGTCCGGCCTTGAGGCAGCGGATCACCGCACTGTTGAATCATACGCATTACATATGCTATGCCACAACCGGCAAGCATATTGCCGGCCTTCATCTGCTTCTCGTCAACGACCATCACCTTGCCGAGAAGTGAAAACAGGTCTACGGCTATGCGGCTTGTGTCCTCCGGTGCCCCCGTACGGATGAAACTCATTGCTTCGCAGAATTCTGCCGCGATATTCGGCATGGCATATACATCTATCCGGGGATGCTCCGTATTTGCCGCAACACTGATCACCAGGCACTCTTTACCGAGCGATCCGGAAATCTCATCCATGACTTCTACCACAAGCCAAGGTTTTACGGCCACTACCACAACGTCCGCATCACTTACGGCAGCGGCATTGTCAGTGCTTGTCCTGATTTCGGGATATTCCGCAGCCAGGAC
>JAZRXV010000101.1:0-15811 GCA_045600405.1 Candidatus Cryptobacteroides sp. | reverse complement strand
GTAAATGTTGCTGACAACGCCCGACAGGAGCTGGATGCCAAGACCAAGAGCACCTACGATGAGGGCGATAAGAGCTGTCTTCTTGTAGCCGTACTTGATAAGCATGTTACCGGCAGGAACACCAAGAATCAGGTAAGCGGTGAAGTTCATGAGGTTGCCGGCCATACCTGCCCAAGAGTAAGACATACCCCAGATATTGCCGAATGGTGCAGCCATGTTAGTCACGAATGAGATCATCGCAAAGATGAAGCACATTGTTACGATGGCTACCATGTTAGTTTTTTTCTGTGTCATAATTAAAAATGTTGATTATATTGATTTGATATTATGGTCGTTATACAGTTGCTTTCCTTCCGGTGTCATAGCATATTCTATACGGTCCGCATAATGCTTCTCAACATTGCGCCTGACCATCTTGGAAGTCGTGTTCAGCATCCCGTTCTGCTCGGTGAAAGGCTCATCCGCCACTACGATTGCTGATGGGAGCCACTTCTCCGGGAAAAGTCCTTCATGGCGTCCTCCCTTGCGGTATGAGTCCACCTCCGACTGAATGATATCCAGAGCGGCCTTCCTGCCTGCCTCGGAATCCGGGTCGAGACCGGACTTCCGGACCTCGTCCGCCAGTATGTTCCTGGCAGGGACTACTATCACTATGGTATATGGGCTCTGATTGTTGTACAGCACCGCTGAATCTATGTATCTGGATCCGTCAGCAAGGCTGTCCTCGAAGCCTTCAGGAGAATATTTCTCGCCGTCAGAAGATATCAGCAGGCTCTTGAAACGCCCTGTGACATAGAGGAACCTGCGGTCCTCCGTGCAGATATATCCGCGGTCACCGGTATGCAGCCATCCGTCAACTATAGTCTTGGCCGTGGCCTCAGGATTCTTCCAATAGCCGGCCATCACATTCTCTCCGCGTATCACGATCTCTCCTGTCTGCCCGTCAGGAAGTTCGTTCCCGTCTTCACCGCAGATCTTGATATCCATAGGCTGCACGGTGCGTCCGGAAGAGCCGAAACGCGCATGTCCCATGGCATTCGAGCAGATCACCGGGGTCGCCTCCGAAAGTCCGTAACCCTGGAATATCGGCATACCTATCGCGCAGAAATATCGCTGGAGTTCAATGTCAAGCAGGGCGCCGCCTCCTATGAAGAACATTAAACGTCCCCCGAAATTCTCCCTGACGCTCTTGAAAATCAGACGGTCGAAGACCTTCTTGAGCAGTCCCCTCCACCACTGGGTTATGAAAGGCTTGCCCATATTGTAATACTCGCGGTTATACTTTATAGCGTTGTCCAGGGCGAAGTTGTAGAGTTTCTCCACCTTCGGACCCTTCTTCCTGATACCGGATTCGATGTTCTTGCGGAAGTTGCGGGATATGGCCGGGACGGACAGCATCACGTGGGGACGGACCTCCCTGATGGCAATAGGGATGTTCTTCAGCATGGTGACTGCGTTCTTCCCGCCCGGCACAGTGGCGATGCTGCCACCTGCGCCCATCATGAAATAGAACCCGGCGACATGCGCGAAGCAGTGGTCCAGAGGCAGGATTATAAGCATCACCGAACCTTCAGGCACGTTGACGACCGAGCGGCACTGCTCGATATTGGCGGTATAATTGCGATGGGTCAGAAGTATGCCCTTAGGATCGGCGGTGGTACCGGATGTATAACTGATGTTGGCATAGTCGTCAGGACCGATGGATGCCACACGGGCCTCAAATTCCCCTGCATGCTCTGTCAGGAATTTTTCTCCGGCGTCATAAAGGTCTGCAAGAAGGATTTCGCCTTCTTCGAGCGGGATATCGTCAATGACTATCACCTTCTCCACTGCAGGACACTGGCTGATGACCCTACGGACCTTGCCTATCTGGCTCTCGGACGCGATGACGAACCTGGCTTCAGAATGATTGATACGGAATGTGAGGTCATAATCGGACTCCAACTTGAATGAGAGCGGAACATTCACACCACCTGCGTAAAGGATTCCCAATTCACTGAATATCCACTGGTTGCGTCCTTCCGATATGAGAGCCACCTTGTCACCCTTGGCAAGTCCGGCCGCCATGAAACCGGCTGCAAGGATCCTTCCCCTCTGCTTTGTCAGGGCAAAAGACGTTTCCGTCCATTCCCCATCCACCTTCTCCCGGAGGAAAGTCGAGCCGGCATACTTTGCCGTATATTTTTCAACGAAATCTATTATTGTCAGCCTTTTGTTTTCCATAGTCCTATTTTTCTGAAGGAGTGAAAAGCCCGAACATCCGGGAATCTATCATATTGGTCACCTGCTCGAAATCCTCAGGGCGGTTGCCGAACTTTATATTATCGGCGTCAACCACCAGAAGGTTGCCTTTATAATCCTTGATCCAAGCCTCATATTTGTCATTGAGCCCCGACAGATAGTCTATACGTATGCTCTTCTCGAAATCACGGCCCCTCTTCTGAATCTGGGAAATGAGGTTGGGAATCGAGGATCGGAGATAAATGAGCAGGTCGGGAGTGCCCACGAGGGACATCATGAGATTGAAAAGGTCCGTGTAATTCTCAAAATCACGCGTGCTCATGAGCCCCATGTCGTGAAGGTTCGGGGCGAATATGCATGCATCCTCGTAGATGGTACGGTCCTGAATGATCACCTCGTCAGAATTGGCAATGTCAACGACATCCTTGAACCGCCTGTTGAGAAAATATATCTGCAGGTTGAAGGACCAGCGTTCCATGTCCTCATAGAAATCGGACAGATAAGGATTGAAATCGACAGGCTCGAACTTCGGAGTCCAGCCGTAATGCGCGGCCAGCATCCTGGTGAGCGTCGTCTTTCCGCTTCCTATATTTCCTGCAATCGCTATATGCATATCAAATATCCGTTAAAATAGTCCGAAGAGTTCCGCATCCACCTTGTCGGTAATAAGCGAAAAATCTGCGGGATTGTTCTGAAAATCCAGGCGGTCGGCATCGACTACGACCAGACGGCCCTTGTATCCGGCTATCCAATCCTCGTACAGTCTGTTCAGGCCGGAAAGATACTCGAGGTTGATGCTCTGCTCGTAGTCCCGTCCGCGTCTCTGTATCCTTGACACGAGGTGAGGGACGTCGGAACGGAGATATATCATGAGGTCCGGCAGTCTGACCTGTGTCATCATCAGGTCGAACAACTGCATGTAAGTCTGAAAATCGCGCTCGGAAAGGTTCCCGAGATTGCGGTTGTTGGTCGCGAAGATGTACACGCCTTCGAAGATGGTGCGGTCCTGGATGATCGTTTCCGGAGAAGAGGATATCTCCAGCACATCCTTGAACCTCCGGGCCAGGAAATATGTCTCGAGATTGTATGACCACCTCGGGATATCCCTGTAATAGTCCTCGAGATAGGGATTGCTGCAGACAGACTCATACTTCGGGGTCCAGCCGTAATGTCCGGCCAGCATCCCGGTAAGTGTCGTCTTGCCGCTGCCTATGTTCCCTGCTACACCTATGTGCATCCCAAAAAATCTTATAATCCTACAAATTTAACATAAGTTTTGTAATTTTGCCAATCGTAAAATCGCAAAAATCAATTCATCATGCCCAATATTCACCTGTTCTCCTTCAATCTGTTCGAGGTTCATACCATGGCTGTCTGGAAAGAAGGCCCTTCATGCGTCATCATCGACCCGGGCTTCTACACGGAAAGCGAACGGAACGAATTCTACAACTACTTGAATGATAAAGGATTAATCCCGGAAGCAATACTTCTGACCCATGGTCATATGGACCACACATGGGGAGTGAAGGACGTCCAGGACAGATACGGGGTCCCGGTTTATATGAACAGTCTCGATGCAGAACTGGCCAGGACAAATGCATCCTATGCGGATTATTTCAGGCTGAAGGCCCCGGATTTCAGTTTCTCGCACACAGGAGTCGAGGACGGCATGACCATCAGGGCCGCAGGCATGGAATTCACCGTCATCACCACCCCGGGACATACCAGAGGAGGAGTGTGCTACCTTGAAAAGAACGGGAAGGTCATGTTCACAGGAGACACCCTTTTCGCAGGCACCATAGGACGCACGGACTTCCCGGAAAGCAACTACGATGATGAAATCCGATCCATCATGGAAAAACTGATCTGGCTGGACCCGGACATAGAGATATTCCCGGGACACGGCCACAGCAGCACCATCGGAGTAGAGCGCACCGGCAACCCGTTCTTGGAGCCTTTCAACGAAAAGGAGGAGATG
Organism: Candidatus Cryptobacteroides sp.; assembly: GCA_045600405.1. Lineage (GTDB taxonomy): Bacteria > Bacteroidota > Bacteroidia > Bacteroidales > UBA932 > Cryptobacteroides. The sequence goes on along the minus strand of JAZRXV010000101.1, from coordinate 11,592 downwards.
GAGGACCTATAGGGCCTGCCCGCCTATGAACTCCCTCATGATGGAAGTTGGAGGGATAACGGCGATTTCCGCCGGCTTCAAGGCCGTCACATGCTCGAGGAAATCACGCAGCTGTTTGGCCTTTGCAAAAGCCGGAGACGCCTCGGTGATACCGTAAAGCAACGGTTCAGCGTAATATTTAAGCAGCGGAAGGTCGTACAGGGTGGAAGAATTGAAAACAATGCTCGCATTCTCTTCGAACGGGAAAATGTTGGTCGTCTCCCCCTTGCGTACGGATGGCCAGCGTAGTATGGTCTGCTCAGGAGAGATCCCCCTTGTACGGTTGTCACGCACGATACGCCTCAGAAGGCGTTTGTCCGTCGTGGAATTGTGCACCTTCTCGCCGCCGGGAAGGGCGGAGAGCGCCGAAATGTAGATACGGAAAATTTTCGTCTGGTCAACTCCAGGAGTCAGTGCGGGATTCAGCGCATGGATTCCTTCCATGAAAAGCATGTCGTTTTCCTCCAACCTGATTGTTTTCCCGGAATGCACCACCTGCTTCCCGCCTACGAAATCATATTTCGGAAGTTCCACCTCCTGCCCGGACAACAAGGCATTGAGATGGCTGTTCAGCAGATCTATGTCCATAGCTCCGAGAGCCTCGAAATCATAATCACCCTTCTCATCCTTCGGAGTCAGATCCCTGTCTACAAAATAATTGTCGAGTTCTATGACCTTGGGATTGAGACCGAGCACCCGGCACTGCTGGGCTATGCGCAGCGATGAGCTTGTCTTGCCGCTTGAGGAAGGCCCGGACATCATCACGATACGGCATTTCTTATGGCGCCAGAATATCTGGTCTGCGGCCTGCGCATATTTCCTCTCCTGACGGGCCTCACACAGGTTGATAAGGTTGATTCCGTCCCCTGCCGCAAGGGTTTCGTTAAGTTTCTCAAGGCTGTTGATGCCTATTGCTTCGCACCAGTCCGCATATTCCTGCCTGGCTGCTTCGATCTTCGTCATAGTATTTCTTTTAAATATTGTCCAGTTACCGACCGTGGGTCCGCCGCCACCTGTTCGGGTGTGCCGCATGATATTATGCAGCCTCCGCGGCGGCCGCCCTCCGGTCCCATGTCAATGATGTAGTCCGCGCTCTTGAGCACGTCCAGATTATGTTCGATTACGATTACCGTATTTCCCTGGTCCACCAGTTTGCGCAGCACTCCGAGCAAAGTCTTTATGTCATCGAAGTGCAGGCCCGTAGTAGGCTCATCAAGCATATAAAGGGTGTTCCCGGTCGCTTTCCTGAAAAGTACGGACGCAAGTTTCATGCGCTGGCTCTCACCTCCGGAAAGCGTCACGGCTGACTGCCCGAGGTGGACGTATCCCAGTCCGACATCGACCAGGGCCTTCAGTTTGGGCGCAATCTTCGGATGCGCCTTGAAGAACTCGTATGCCTCGGAGACAGGCATCTCCAGCACGTCGTTGATGCTCTTTCCCCTGTACTTCACGGCAAGGGTGTCCTCCTTGTAGCGGTGGCCGCCGCACTGCTCGCAGACCACATTCACCGAAGGTAGGAAATTCATCTCTATCACTTTCAGGCCCGCACCCTTGCATTCTTCACAACGTCCTCCCGGGACATTGAAGGAGAAGCGTCCCGCCTTGAATCCGCGGACCTTCGCATCCGGAGTGGATTCGAAGAGGGCCCTGATGTCATTGAACACACCCGTGAATGTGGCCGGATTCGACCTCGGCGTACGTCCTATCGGGCTCTGGTCCACCTCTATCACCTTGTCGATATTTTCGGCACCTGTCACCTCTCCGTAAGGAAGAGGCCGGCCCTTATAGTTGTAGAACCTGCTTTTGAGAACCGGCATCAGGGTCTCATTGATGAGGCTGGACTTACCGCTGCCGCTCACTCCGCTGACACCTATCATGCATCCCAGAGGGAAGTCCACATCCACCGACTTGAGGTTGTTGCCGACGGCTCCGCGGATACCGAGGACAAGCCCGTTACCCCTGCTGCGCTCCTTCGGAACCGCAATTTCCTCCGCTCCCTCCAGATAAGCCAAAGTCCTTGAAGGTGTCCGAGGGGTGTCCTTCGGGACCGTGGCCGCCCGTGACCACGTGAACGGGGGGACCGCAAGCGGAGCGCAGCGGTGGGATGAGCGCGGAGCGCGAAGTCCCGAAGGACACCCCTCGGCACCGGCAGGAAGGACTTCGGCGTCAACCGGGCCGTTGTAGCAGATTTCCCCGCCGTTGGCTCCGGCACCCGGGCCGACATCCACCAGCCAGTCCGCGGACAGCATGGTCTCAAGGTCGTGCTCCACGACTATCACCGTATTGCCCTCGTCACGGAGTTTCTTCAGCGAAGCAATGAGTTTGCGGTTGTCCCTCTGATGGAGGCCTATGCTCGGCTCATCGAGGATATAGATTACATTCACCAGTTTCGAACCTATCTGCGTGGCCAGCCTGATACGCTGGCTCTCCCCTCCGGAAAGCGATGCGGTAGGGCGGTCGAGGCTGAGATAGTCCAGGCCCACGTCCAGGAGGAAATCCACCCTGTCCCGAAGTTCCTTGAGTATGTCCCTTGCCACCGCATTCCCCCTTGAGGAAAGTTTGGACGGGAGTCCGCCGAGCCATGCTGCCAGTTCCGAAATCTCCATGGCACTTACCTCCGAGATATCCTTCCCGTCTATCCTGAAACACTTGGTGTTCTCGTTCAGACGTGTCCCATGGCACACCGGACAGACCACCTTGTCCTCGATGTCATCCACAACCCCAGGCCAGTTGACCATCTCGGAAAGATTACCTTCCCCAATCCTGTAGAACTCTTCGGAGCCGTACACAAGCAGCGTCACGACCTCCTCCTGAAGATCGCAGATCGGCTCATACAGGGAGAAATCGTGCTTGCGGGCCATAGCCCTGACTATTTCGAACTTCTTGCCGTCCCTGACTCTGCCCAGAGGCTCAATCCCACCTTCCGCAATGGATTTGCGGTCATCAGGAATGATGGTGCCGATATTGACGTCGACAACAGTTCCGAGGCCCTTGCAGTGAGGACAATACCCTTCCGGGGAATTGAAGGAGAATGAATGAGGAGCCGGTTCCTGAAGAGACAGACCGGACTCGGGATCCACCAGATGCTTGGAATAATGGCGGAGGGTCCCCGTCTCATGGTCGAGCACGGCGAGGGAGCCCTTCCCGAGGGCAAGGGCGGACGCCACGGAAGCCCTCACACGCTTGTCATCGCCCTCTCCCGGCTTCAGCTTGTCCACAACGAGTTCTATGAAATGGCCCTTGTACCTGTCCACGGACTCCATTTCATTGAGATCATGTATCTCACCGTCAACCCTCACCTGGGTGAAACCCTTCTTGCGCAACTGGTCGAACAGCTCGCGGTAATGTCCCTTCCTTCCCCTTACGAGAGGAGAGAGGAGCAGGCATTTGCGGCCTTCATACTCGTGCATGATGAGATCCACTATCTGCGAATCCGTATAGCGCACCATCTCTTTACCCGTGACCGGGGAGTACGCCGTTGATGCCCTTGCATACAGCAGACGCAGGAAATCCGATATCTCAGTTATAGTGCCGACAGTCGAGCGCGGGTTGTTTCCCGTTGTCTTCTGCTCTATGGCGATGATAGGACTGAGACCGGTGATGCTTTCCACCTCGGGCTTCTCCAGGATGCCCATGAAATGCTTTGCGTACGGAGAGAGTGTATTCATGTAGCGCCTCTGGCCCTCGGCATATATGGTGTCGAAGGCAAGGGAAGACTTTCCGCTGCCGCTGATTCCGGTGATGACGATGAACTTCCTGCGGGGAATGTCCAGATCGGCGCCTTTCAGATTATGGGCGCGGGCTCCACGTATCTCTATGAAATTGTCCTTATCCATACGCACGGATGACAAATTTACGAATTCTTCCTAAGAATCTGTTTTGTAATGTTTGATTTTAAATTTTATAGCAGGTATTTTGATGATTTTTCTTCGATTTTGAAGGAACAATGGAGGTCCATTGTGACTGAAAAAGACGGGGAAAAGCGCAAAACAGATGCATAAAAGAAAAATTGGAACATTTCAAAACAGGTTCTAACTTTGCACGACAAATGAACTATTGATTTATGTGGATTTGGATGGCATTGGTCTCCGCCTGCCTGTTAGGCGTATATGACGTAGCAAAAAAACAGGCGTTGAAACGCAACGGGGTTCTATGGGTTCTTCTGGGCGCTACCGCCCTGACAGCACTCATCATGAGCCCGTGTCTTTCGTCCGGAAGCCTTCATGACCACCTGCTTCTGGTCATCAAAGCGTTTATCGTAACCATCTCATGGGTATCCGGGCTCGCCGCCCTCAACTATATTCCGATAACGACTGCCAGCCCGATAAAGGCCACCAGGCCAGTCATAGTGGTGCTGTTCTCCATAATCCTGTTCGGAGAACATCTCAACTTGTGGCAGTGGGCAGGAGTGATCGCTGTCATAGCAGCGATGTTCCTGCTGAGCCGCTCCAGCAAAAAGGAAGGCATCGACTTTTCCAGCAACAAAGGTATAGCATATATGGTGATATCAGTCCTGTCAGGATCCTTCAGCGCACTGTATGACAAGCACATCATCGCCATTCTGGAGCCTCTTTTCGTCCAGAGCTGGACCAATGTCTATATCACGGTCCTGCTCGCCCTCGTAATCCTCTTCAGGAAAGCCGTATGGCCGGACAGGCATCAGAAATTCCACTGGGACTGGACCATCATCATAATTGCTGTGCTGATCACCATTTCGGACTGCCTCTACTTCTTCGCCATAAAGCAGGAAGGATCCCTTCTGTCCGTCATCTCACTTATCAGGAGAGGATCGGTGCTGATCACCTTCGTGCTGGGTGCGCTGATATTCAAGGAGCACAACATACGTTCCAAGGCTGTCACCCTCGGAATCCTGTTATGCGGTATAGTGCTGCTGATGTTCGGATCTAGTATTGCTTTATAAGCGGGCTCTCAAGGGCCTGCCAGAGCTGCTTGTCATAGCGGGTCCTCAGACGCACCCCGGCTTCCTGGAAATAATACCGGACGACGATTTCCTCCTCGATGAACGGGATGATCTCGTCCTTCTTCAGGCGCAGGAACTCCTCTTTCTCCATATTCAGGGACTTCTCCAAGGCATCAAGCTGTCCGCTCATGGTCTCCTCGAGACCGTCCTCGGCAAGTTCCTTGCGCATCTGGTCGAACAGGGCCTTAGCGCTTGAACGATAATCGAACTCCTTGGTCTTCGCATATCCGATGAAATCCTCGAAATCCGCATCAGAAAGGTGGAAATCGTCAGCCGCAGGGATGGATTCATGCTTGCGGACGAACTCCAGGGCATATTGCTCAGTGATGCCGCCGAGTACGAGGGCATAGGTGAGACGGCTGTATTTCTGACGGTCAAGTTCCACATCCGGGGTGACTCCGCCGCCGTCGCGCACCGTACGCCCGTGAGCAGTCGTGAACTCATGTGTCAGCGAGTCCGGAATATGCCCCACGCTGCCGTCCTCATTCCTGCGGGAATAATCTATTGCCTGTACACAGCGTCCGGAAGGGGTATAGTATTTCGCCGTAGTGACCTTGAGCTCGGAACCATACGGAAGGTTGCGTATGCTCTGCACGAGGCCCTTGCCGTATGTACGGCGTCCCATGACGGTGGCACGGTCCAGGTCCTGAAGGGCACCGGAAACGATCTCGGAGGCTGAAGCGGAGCCGGAATCCACCAGTACGATGACAGGCAGTCTGGTATCCACAGGGTCCTGGGTGGTCTTGACGGTATAGTTGGAACGCGGGTCCTTGCCCTTGGCCGTCACCACTACGGAGCCCTTCGGCACGAATATGGACACGATGTCGGCAGCCTCGTTGAGAAGGCCGCCGCCGTTGCCGCGCAAGTCGAGCACAAGTTTCTTCATGCCTTCCTTCTTGAGGCGGATAACGCCTTCGCGCACTTCCTTGGCAACGCCCTCGGTGAATCCTGTCTGAAGGATGTATCCTGTGGTAGAGTCCAGCATACCGGCGTATTCCACGTCAGGAAGTTTGATCTTCTCCCTTACGACCTTCACTTCGACATTCTCCCCACTGCGGAGTTTCTTGATGAGGAACACCACCGAAGTCCCCGGCTCCCCGCGCATCTTCTCGCTGCACTGCTGGGAGGTCAGTCCGACTACGGTCTCCCCGTCTATGGAGAGTATTTCATCACCGCAGGCCAGACCGTACTTCTGTGCCGGAGATCCGGCATAAGGCTCATTGATGATGACATTGCCGTTCACGTCAGGCTTGTAGATCACGGCGCCGATACCGCCGTAGCTCTTGTTGATCATCATCCGGAGGTCCTCATTCTCCTCCTCCGGGACGAATACGGTATAAGGGTCCAGTTCGGAGAGCATGGCGTCTATGCCCGCCCTCTCAATGCGGTCTATCGGCAGGGAATCCACATATGACGTGTGGAGCTCCTTGAGTATGGAGTTCTGTATCTCGGTCCACTTGCCGAGCTTGAAATTCCTGGACTGTGCACCCGCCGCGATAGTCAGGGCGAGCATGACTGTGATTGATAATATCCTCTTCATTTTCATTTCCCGCCATAGCGGTCTTTCCATTCTACAAAAGTAAGAAATATTAGTAAATTTGCATCACATGATACATTCGTCATCGCTCATAGTCCTTGCCTCCACAAAGGTCGGGGAGAAGAATCTGGTCCTGCACTGCCTTACCGGGCAATGGGGCAGGCGCAGTTTCATAACTTCAGTGGGCAAAGGCACTGCCATGGCCATGTACCAGCCGCTCAGCATACTGGATGCGGAGATTGTCGAAAACCCCAGGTCCAGCCTGTGGAGACTGCGTTCCGCAACTCCGGTCCATCCGCTTTCCGGCATCAGGAACAGTATCCCGAAGAACACCATGACCATGTTCATGAGCGAAGTCCTCTACCGTACTATCAAAGATGAGGCCAATGAAGAAGGTCTGTTCGAATGGTGCACGCAATCCATCCTGACCCTTGACGCACTTGCCGCGGACTACAGCAACTTCCACCTCCGCTGGCTGCTCGAATTCGCAGGAGCACTCGGATTCTCACCTTCCGTCGAGGACATAGCCCCATTCGCCGGAGAGTACCTCAGGGACATCTCCAGCCTGCTGTCACTCAGTTTCGGAGAAAGCCTTCTGCTCCCCCTTTCCGGGCCATCCCGCAACGGTATCGCCGAGTCACTCATCCGCTATATAGGACACCACACGGAGTCAAACATCGAAGTCCGCTCGCTGAGGGTGCTGAGGGACATTTTTTCTTTGTAACTTTGCACACATGAACGAGAAACTGGAAATAATGGCCCCGGCGGGCAATTTCGAATGCCTGCAGGCAGCCATACAGGGCGATGCGGATTCCGTTTATTTCGGGGTGGGGAAACTCAACATGAGGTCGCACTCGGCCAACAATTTCGCCCCGGAGGACCTGGACGAAGTGGTGCGCATCTGCCGCGAAGCCGGAGTGAAAAGCTATCTCACCCTCAACATTGTCATCTATCAGGAGGACCTCGATGCCATGAGGGAAGCTCTCAATGCCGCGAAGAAAGCAGGGGTGGATGCCATCATTGCCTCTGACATGGCAGTCATAGCCTACTGCCGCCAGATCGGGCTCGAAGTCCACATCTCCACCCAGTTAAGCATCTCCAACGTCGAGTCCCTCCGCTTCTACGCTCAGTTCGCCGATGTGGTGGTGCTGGCACGCGAACTCAACCTGGACCAGGTAAAAGATATATATGACACCATACAGGAGGAGCAGATAAAAGGTCCTTCCGGAGAACTCGTCCGCATAGAGATGTTCGCCCACGGAGCGCTCTGCATGGCCATTTCCGGCAAATGCTACCTCTCCCTCCACACCTATGGGGCTTCCGCCAACCGCGGGGCCTGCTTCCAGGTATGCCGGCGCGGTTACGAAGTGACCGACCTGGAGACCGGCAACCAATTGAACATAGACAACAAATATATCATGTCCCCGAAGGACCTCTGCACCATAGAGTTCATGGACAGGATCATAGCGTCCGGGGTCAAGGTCTTCAAGATAGAGGGCCGCGCCCGCAGCGCGGAATATGTCAAGCGCTGTGCGTCCTGCTACAGGAGGGCCGCAGATGCCGTCATCGCCGGCACCTACACTCCGGAACTGGCCGCATCACTCAAGCAGGAACTCGGCGAGGTCTTCAACAGAGGATTCTGGGACGGATACTATCAGGGAGCGTATCTTGGACAGTGGAGCGACGTGTACGGCTCACAGTCTTCCAGGAAAAAGGTATATTGCGGCAAGGTCAGCAACTGGTTCGACCGCATCGGAGTAGCGGAGATCACAGTGGAATCCGCCCCGCTTTCAGTCGGGGACAAGGTCATGGCGATAGGCGCCACCACAGGTGTGGTGGAATTCACCGTCGATGACATGAGGGTGAACCTCAAGCCGGCGCAGAAAGCCGGTAAGGGTGTTAGATGCTCCGTCGCCGTGGATCCGTCCATTTGTCCCGACGGACGTCTCAGACGCGGGGACAAAGTCTATATCTGGGCTGAAGCCTGAGCCTCCGACAGCCATGCGGCCATCTCCTTCAGGGCCTTCGCCCTGTGGGAACGTTCGTTCTTGAAACTCTCCGGAAGTTCCGCCACTGTCCTGTCGGGACAGTCGTCAGGGACGAACACAGGGTCATATCCGAATCCGTTGGTCCCGGACCCGGACTCCGCGATCCGTCCCTCGAAAGAGCCTTCGAAGAAATGCATCCCCCCGTTCCATATAAGGGTGATGACACTGCGGAAACGAGCCTTGCGGTCTGCTCCCGGCTTCTTTGCAAGTTCGGACAGGAGGGCATTGATGTTGGCGCTGAAATCATGGTCCGCACGTGAAGCAAGTTCAGTATCGCCGTTGTGAAGGGCTACCTCCACGGCATACCTTGCGGAATGCACTCCCGGGGCCCCGTCCAGGGCATCGACTTCGAGACCGGTATCATCTGCAAAGCAGTTCAGACCGGTCTTCTCATATATATACTTTGCTTTGATGACGGAATTCTCCATGAGGGTGTCCCCGGTCTCCTCTATATCCTCGAAGATGCCGAGATCGGCGGGGCAAAGAAGTTCGAAACCTTCGCCGAGAATCTCCGCAGCTTCGCGGAGCTTTCCCCTGTTCCCTGTCGCAAATACAATTTTCATCGTCCCGCTATTTAGCGCGTCCCACAAGTTTGTCCGAGAAATCCTGAAGCAGATTCAGGCCATCTGCGTCCAGCCCCGTCGAGGCCACCGCATCCATTGCAAGGCCTGAGAAGCGGACTATCTCGTGCTTCGCATCCTCATCCACGCCAAGCCCGACATACATCTTCTTCACTGCCTCAATCTTTGCAGCCTTCTCCTCCGGAGTCCCGGCTGCAACGCAGAAAACCTTCTGGAAAGCAGACTTGTCAGCCGTCTTCTCCATGGCCCTCACCGTCAGCCAGCTCTTCTTCTCATTGAGGATGTCGCCTCCGATAGGCTTGCCGAACACCTTCTCGTCCCCGAAGGCATCAAGATAGTCATCGGCCACCTGGAACGCCATTCCGAGCTCATAGCCATATTGATAGAGACATCTGCACTCCTTCTCCGAAGCCCCGCCGATAAGCGCCCCCATACCTGCTGAGCAAGCCAGGAGCACTGCGGTCTTGAGCCCTATCATTTTCTCATATTCAGGCATGCTGACATCCGGCACCGACTCGAACTCCATATCATACTGCTGCCCTTCGCATACCTGGGCTGCCGTATCGGAGAACAGTTTCAGCGCAGCGCCGAGTTTGTCCGCAGGGACTTTTGCAATGCGCTTGTACGCGTCGATCTGCATCACGTCTCCGGAAAGGATGGCCGTATCCTCGTTCCACTTCTTCCATACCGTCTCCATGCCACGGCGCAAAGGCGACTTGTCCATGATATCGTCATGCAGCAGGGTGAATGAATGGAATACTTCAAGAGCAGCGGCAGCTTCCAGCACATCTTCCCCTATCCCGCCCTTGAAAAGTGAATATGCAGTCAGGCACAGGCGCGGACGTATGCGCTTGCCACCGATACGTATCATATATCTGAGGGGGTCGTAAAGCCCGGCGGGTTCTGCAGGGAAACTGATGCCGTCGAAGATGGAGGTCACAGCCTCTTCGATTTGTCTTGCTGTTATCATAACACAAAGATAATTATTTATCGGAGGCCTGCAAAGACTATGTGTGGCGGGCAGGTCTCTCATATGTCATTGCGGGTCTCTTGTATGTCATTGCGGGCACGACCCGCAATCTGATGATACAGGGATCCTGAGTCAAGCTCAGGATGACGTCTTGTCATTGCGGGCCTCTCGTATGTCATTGCGGGCCCGACCCGCAATCTCCTGCAGCCAACGTGTATGCGCCCGTTTTTACATCTGTCTATATATCAGCATTTTACAGAAAATGTTGCCAGCATAATAAGCATCATTCTATGTAAGGGTCTGAAATATAATTCATTGCAATTGACGCGCACAAATGCTATCTTTGCATCCGATGACAAAAGAAGCTACAGTAGTCAAGAATGCGGGCAGCCATTTCCTTCTGAGCGAACTGCCCGGATGGAATCTTTTCCCCGCTGTCCTGCGCGGAAAGGTGAGGCTGGAGCACAGCGGAGCCACCAATCCGGTCGCCGTCGGGGACAGGGTGCTGTATGAAGCCGGGGAGGACATCCCGGACGAAAAGAACCCGGCCGTCATCACGGAGGTGCTTGACAGGAAGAACCATGTCATACGCAAGTCCACAAACCTCAGCAGGCAGTCTCATGTGATTGCCGCCAACCTGGACCGGGCGGTCATCTGCGTCAGCCTCTATTTCCCGGAGATAAAACTTCCTTTCCTGGACAGGATACTCGTAACCTGTGAAGTATACAACGTCCCGGCCCTGATAGTGCTCAACAAGGTGGACATGTACCGTGACGAGGACCCGGAATCGGTCGAGGCTTTCCGAAAGATATACGGAAGCGCCGGATACAGGATAATCGAGACTTCCGCCCTCACAGGAGAAGGCATTGATGAACTTAGGAGCATATGCAAGGATGGGATCAGTCTTTTCTCCGGAGAATCGGGAGTGGGAAAATCAAGCCTCATCAAGGCTCTGGACCCGTCCCTCAACCCTAAGACGGGTCAGATTTCAGACGTACACCTCCAGGGCAGGCACACCACATCCCTTTACGAAATGTACCCCCTGCAGACGGGTGGATTTGTCATCGACTCCCCGGGTCTGCGCGGATTCGGGCTGGTCGACGTGGAGAAGGAGGAGATTGCCCTGTACTTCCCGGAGATGCTGAAGGCCTCGCGGGACTGCCGGTTCACACCATGCACGCACACCCATGAACCGGGGTGCGCTGTCAAAGAGGCAGTGGACCGTGGGGAAATAAGCGCAGAACGCTATAATTCCTACATAGGCATGCTGGAGGAGGACAAGAAGTTCAGATAAGCCTTCCCTTTCAGATCCCGTAAGGATTCTTTGATATCTTCCTCCTGAGCAGACGGACAACCCTCAGGCTGACATCCACCCAGTTGTTGTAGTTGGTATTCTTCTTCAGAAGACCGGTCACCATGTTCACAGGGCTGTAATG